>JAUJMG010000638.1 GCA_030446955.1 Thermomicrobiales bacterium | reverse complement strand
GAGGAACTGCTCCGGACCGTGAAGCAGGGTCTGGTGGAGGTCGTCACCGCCAAGCATCAGCTTGAGCGGCAGGCGGAAGCGCTGCGGGGACGGATGCCGGACTTTGACCGCCAGGCGCGGAAGGCGCTGGAGGTTGGCCGGGAGGATCTGGCCCGCCTCGCCCTGGAACGGAAGCGTGCCGCGGCGGTCCAACTCGAGGCCCTGGAGCGGCACCTAGCAGAGGTGGCGGCGGATGAGCGGCGGCTGACCGCGGCGGAGCAAGGGTTCGCGGCCCGGATCGAGGAGTTCCGCACGCGCCGCCGGGTCGTCTCAGCTCGCCACAGCGCGGCCGAGGCCCAGGTCCGGGTAGGCGAGGCGTTGAGCGGCGTTTCGGGTCAGTTGGCCGAGCTCGGGCTCGCCGTCGGCCGCGCGGAAGAGCGAACCGAGCAACTCCAGGCGCGAGCCGCGGCGATCTACGGTCTCCTGGCCTGCGGCGTTCTGACGACGCCACTGGGCGGCGACCCGATCGAGCGGGAACTCAACTGGTTGACGATGGCACAAGCGGTGGACGCCGAGCTGGCGGTCCTGCGCACGGAAACCGCACCGAACGAGCCTTCTGCACCCACCGCCGAACCTATCGATCGCCCAACGGATGCGGTGGACACCAACGACGAAGAACCGTAGCCGTACTCAGCCCCCTCGTCGCCGAGCCTTCCCTGGAGCGGGGCGGCGGGGCAGCGCCACTACGGATCCGTTTGACCGCCTGGTCCCGTGTCGAGCGGGAGCCAGACGCGAAAGCGGGTGTCGCCGGGCCGGGAGGTGACGCTGATGGCGCCTCGATGCTGACGGACGACAATCCGGTAGCTGGTGTCGAGGCCGAGGCCCGTGCCCTCGCCCACCCCTTTCGTGGTGAAGAACGGCTCGAAGATACGGCCCTGGATCTCGGGCGGGATGCCGGAGCCATTGTCGGCGATTTCGACCACCACCCCGCCCTCCTCCTGCGCCGTCCGGATGGAGATGCGACGTTCCCGGCTCGGCGTGGCGGCGAGCGCATCGACGGCGTTGTCGAGCAGGTTGGTCCAGACCTGATTCAACTCGCTGCCGTGGGCGACGATCCTCGGCAGGCTGCGATCGTAGTCGCGGGCGACGGTGATGTCGCGGAGCTTGTGGGCCAGGATCGTCAGGGTGCTCTCGATGCCCTCGTGCAGGTCCACCTCCTGCACGGGGGCCTGGTCCATGTAGGAGTAGTCCTTGATCGCCTGGACCAGGGTGGAGATTCGGCCGGCGCTCTGCTCCACGGCCCTGGCTAGCCCGTCGCTGGCGAGGGCGGCGCCGAGCCAGGCTACTGACTCCAGCAGGGCCGCGCTCGGGACGGCCGCCGCGATGCGGTCCAAATCTTCCGGCGCCAGGCCCGCGTCCGCGAGCGCCGGAGCAAGCCCGGCATCGGGGAGGTCGTGGTCATCGAGCCAATCGGCGATCGCGTCCTCGCGGTCGCTCTGGGCCAGAGGATCGAGCGCGTGTGGGGGTCGCTCCTCGGCCTGGCGGCGGATCCTGGCCAGGAACCCCGCCTGCTCCCCATCCAGCAGCCGTCCGAGGGCCAGGGCGCGAGCATCGCGCTCGGCCAGGGTTTCGCGCAGGCGGCCAGCGGCCCGGACGGCCGCCGCGGCCGGGTTGTTCAACTCGTGGGCGAGGCCCGCGGAGAGTTTGCCCAGCGCGGCTAGCTTCTCCTGCTGCCGGGCCACCGCCTCGAAGGTCTGTACGCCAAAGGTGACCCCGGTCAGAAAGTGGGTGGCGACGGGAAACCCGCCGTTCAGCAGGTGGGACATCGCGTCCTTGGATAAGCGGAGCAGGCGGCTCGGGCGTGTTACCCGGCCGCCGATCGGCGAGGCATCGTCGAACATCGGAAGCCAGCCGGCCCAGGTGCCGGGAGCGTCGGCGGTCTCCACCACTGTCTCCCGGCCGCCGACCATGCGGAATAGCTCGATCTGACCGTCCAGCAGCACCCACATCACGTCCACCGGCTCGCCCTCAGTGAGGAGCTTCGTGCCGGGGGGAACCTGGACCACCTCGCCGTGTTCCATGACCCAGCGCAGTTGCTCGTCGGAAAACGCCTCAAAGAGGAACGTCCGCCGCAACTCCTCCGGGGTCAAGGGCTCGGTGGCCAAGGTGGTGCTCTCTGCCCCTGACGATTCGTCTTGCCTGCGTTCGTCGTCCATCGCGTCGGTCACCATGTCCACTCCCGTCCCCCGCGCCAGGGGCGCATCCTCGCCCGTCACGGTCTCGTCGGGCGCCGGTGTCGCGACGGCCGGGCTGGCACGCTAGTCGTCCGCGGGAGCGCCAATCTCCGTGGCCGAGAGCCGGACGCTGCTTGAGGGTCCCCGCATGGCGACCGCAAGCACGTGATCAATGATGCGGGCGGGGATGTCAACGC
>JAUJMG010000637.1 GCA_030446955.1 Thermomicrobiales bacterium | reverse complement strand
CGCCGGTTATCGGGCCCGTCCTGACCTGGGTCTCACATGGCCAAACTCGGTGATAACTAGCTAGCTAGTCTTCACTGTTACCGCTTCCAGGATCTGCGGGGGTCTTCGAGGTTGCAACGTCCGGTCGCTCTTGAACGAGTCGGGCAAGATGGTCGGCGAACGGAATGACCGTCTCGGCGACGAATTTGGCCAAGTGCTCCCGCTGGACGAAATCGATCCCATAGAGACCGCTGAGCGTCTTCGTCTTGAATTCCCGTTGCAGCCGGACGTGGCCGGCCGCCCTCGCAGTTGGCGTAGCAGACGTGCCGTCGACGCAGAAGAGGCGTGAGGTGACGACGACCATAGGAACGAACAGCACGATCGACTTCCAGTCCTCCGGGCCTGGATGTGATCGACCTGTGAGAAAGGGCGCTCGGAATGCCTTGAGCGCCTTGGCAAGTGGGTAGACGAGCGAGTCGAACACGCCGGTATTGTCGGCCCTCCAGTCACCCTTCGAACGGTGCAGTCGAACGATGCTGACGCCCCGATGTTCGTCGGTCCACGGCCAGTAATGTTCCTGCAGCTTGAGGAAGTAAAACGCGGCCTCCTCATGCCATGTATTTAAGCCTTTCTCGTTCTTCCGGTGATCTGTCTCGAACCGGGGAACCGGAAAGACGAACTCTTCCGGTGCTTGGCCTCGGTGGTACCGGGAGAGCGGTCGCGTCATCACCGCGAATGGCGCAGAGGTCGCTTTGCACTCAATCAGAAGCCAGACGAATACAGAGAGCTTACTATCAGGATCATGGTGGGCGGTGTAGTTTGCCCACACATCGAGCTCTCTCGACTTTCCTTCGTCGGCGTCCTCAAAGGCGCGATTTGTCACAACGTTGAGGCCAAGACGCTCCAACTCGCTCGCCACTTCCTGCTCAAGGAGATGACCGGATTCGCGCAAAGCCGCTATAATTTCGTCTGGACGAGGCCACTCTCCGGTCAAGGGTCAGGCTCTCCATCGATTTCGGAAGTGCCCGTAGTCCAACATCTCGCCATCGCGACAGCTTGCCCTACGGGCGGGCTCGTTGCCACAGGTCGGAAGCGCAGGAGCGGTCCCGCCAGCTCTTCCTCTCGCTTCGAGGTCGAGTACCCGTGGCTCGCACTCCGCCTGGGGCCGCGAGGACGGATTGGTGCCCCCCCCAAGGGGCAAAACGCAGCCGGACGACGCGCCAGAACGGCACGGATGCAGCGCGAGGTAACGCCGGCGGCGGCGGCCGAGCGCCCCGAGTGAAGTGGTGCGGGCTACCCGCTCAGGTGCGCCGGATATCCGGGTACAAGCGGTAATAGCACGAAGGGTCGATCCACCGGCGGCACGCA
The DNA here is from genome assembly GCA_030446955.1 of Thermomicrobiales bacterium. Lineage (GTDB taxonomy): Bacteria > Chloroflexota > Chloroflexia > Thermomicrobiales > UBA6265 > LC2-1. The sequence continues at coordinate 1,069 of JAUJMG010000637.1, read as the reverse complement.
CATCACCCGAAGGTGGGTGCTGTGGTCCACCTCGCCGTGGCTTCCGACGTAGCCCTAGCCTGAGTCCGTGATGAAGCCGGAGGAGATTCAGGCGGGTCGGCGGCGGGCCGAGGCCGAGGTAAACCGTGTCAGGGGAGATTTCCTCGCGGCGATGATCGATCTGGAAGCCCATCTCGACCGTGCGATCGTCTACTACTTTGCGCCAGACGAGTGGCATCTGTTCATCAAGCTCTTCATTGAGCGGATGAGCCTCACCCAAAAAGTCACCGCTCTCCGGAAGATGCTGCACCATGTTGGTCTCGATCACCAGCACAAGGCGCTGCTCAAAGAAGTGGAGTCGCTGACAGCGGATCGCAATAGATTCGCCCATGAAGGCTTCGAGCTAGTCGGAAACAGCTACCTGTGGGATGAGGACTTCGAACTCTACCGCAAGGAGCGTCTCGATCCGGGCCCCCTATTGGAAGACATCATTAGCCTCGGCGTGCTGCGGCGGCTGGTCGACAGGGCACGCAAGGCTGAAACCGAGACGCTCAAGGTAGCAAAGGAGCTGACGGCGGCCCACGACCCTCCGACTGAGTACTTCATACGGCCCGGCTGGGATCCTCGCAATCTCTTCGGCCACCGGCCAGACCCGCCGGACCCGACCGCGATGCTGGAGGAAGAACGGTAGCCGTCTCCTACTGGACTGGCGTGGGGAAGACTTTGTCGCTCCTACGGAACCACTCAAGGGGAGGATGTGGCGTCGTGGTGTTGTCCGCCGCTCCGTGTTATTCGGGGCTCTACTCGTCTGAGTGGGAGGCAGCAGTCCGGTCGCGAGCCATGCCGTCCTAAGCCGTGGCCCGCACTCCGCAGCTGGTGCATCCGACCCGATCGAGGACCGTCTCGACGGTGACGACCAGTTCGCTCGGGCCCTCAGCCACCGTAACGCTCCCTTGCCGCTCCTCCAGGAGCTGGGGCGGGCGCAAGGGAGAGGGAGTTGGGCACCGCCTTCGCGGCACGTAGGGGCCGGGATTTCTGCTGCGAAGCGCCGTCATGACAAGTACGATGCTCGAAGTGCGCACGTCCGCGT
>JAUJMG010000636.1 GCA_030446955.1 Thermomicrobiales bacterium | reverse complement strand
ACCGTCGCCGAGGCCGGGTCCTCGAAATCCGCCTTCAGATCGGCGATCCAGGTGGAGTGAATGTCGCCCGTGAGGACCACCGTGTTGGGGATCTCGCGGCTCATCACGTGACCCAGGATCCGGTTGCGCGCGGCCGGATACGCGTCCCACTGGTCCAGGTTGTACTGCTCCTCGCCTTCGCGCGGGATCGTCAACTCCGCCATCATCACCTGCTGGCCGATCACGTTCCAGCGCGCCTCGGATGCGTCCAGCCCCTGCAGCAGCCAGCGCTCCTGGTTTGGTCCGGTCAGGGTCGCGTCCGGGTCCTGGGCCGCCGCGCAGCGGGCCTGCACGCCGTCACCGCAGGGCTGGTCCGTGCGGTACTGGCGGGTGTCGAGCATGTTGAACGTGGCCAGATTCCCGTAGGCCAGCCGCCGGTAGAGCCGCAAGTCCGGCCCCAGCGGCATCGACTCCGGGCGCAGCGGGAGGTGCTCGTAGTAGGCCTGATACGCGGCGGTGCGCCGCTCCAGAAAGACCGCCTCGGGGTCTTCGAGCTCGGAGGCCCCGCCGGCGTAGTTGTTCTCCACCTCGTGGTCGTCCCAGGTCGTCACCCAGGGAAACGCCGCGTGAGCCGCCTGCAAGTCCGGATCCGTCTTGTAGAGCGCGTGCCGGTTTCGGTACGCCTCCAGCGTCATCGTCTCGCTGTCCGGAAAGGTCCGCACTGCGCCGGTGTCGGGTTCGTAGCCGGTGCCGGCACTGTACTCATAGATGTAGTCGCCGAGGAAGAGCACCAGGTCCAGATCCTCTCGCGCCAGGTGCCGGTAGGCCGTGAAGTAGCCGTGCTCCCAGTGGGCGCAGGACGCAAAGGCGAAACGTAGGTGTTCGAGATCGGCGCCCATCGCCGGCGCGGTCTTCGTCCGCCCGACCCGGCTGATCTCGCCCCCGGCCACGAAGCGATAGAAATACTCGCGTCCCGGCCGCAGCCCCGTCGCATCGACGTGGACGCTGTGTGCCAGCGCCGGCTCGGCCATCGCCGTCCCTCGCAGGACGACCCTGCCGAACCCCTCATTCTCGGCCACCTCGTAGGCCACCTCCACGGCACCCTGCCCGTTCATCCCCCCGCCGTTGAGCGGGTCCGGCGCGAGGCGGGTCCAGAGCACGACGCTCTCCGGCAGCGGGTCGCCAGAGGCCACACCGAGCGCGAACGGATCGGCTCCAAACCGCGGTCTAGCCACCATCCCGCCCTCGGCAGCGGCTCCCGGTGTGGCCTGCCGCAGCACCCGTGTCGGCCCCCCCGGAAGGCTGATGGCGGCCAGCAGGCCCGCCGTCGTGCCTGCCGCGAGCAGGCGCCGCCGGCTGGCACGGGCGGCGAGCAGGCGTTCAAAGCGGATCCGGTCCAAAGCTGATCTCCCTCATCGGTGTCGGATTGTCGAGTCAACTGCTGATGGTGAAGGAGGGATGCGGTCCCTGTCCAACGGAGTCAGCGGCACTGGGGCATCGTGGCGTGCCATCACTGCGCCGCCGGGGGCTGCGACATCGGCCGAGTGACGTTCCGTGGAGCTAGCCACCCCCGGCTCCAAGGCCCGATCCCGCGGGGAACTTCGCCGGCCTAGGCCGACATCTGAACCCGAAGCAGAGGGTATCCGCATGGTACGCTGCCCGTCGTGCCGGACGACACCCGAAACCCGGCATCTCGACCTCATGACGACGGACAGGCGATGAACCGTCGCGCTTGCGCGTGACGGGGAGATATTTCGTGGACCCGATCCTGATGGACCTTCCTGGCTCGCCTCGTTCGGAGGTGCCGCCGGCAGGTCCCGTGCCCCAGGCCGCTCGCCTTGCGGTGACGGCGATCTTCGCCGTCAACGGCCTCATCCTCAGCAATTGGGTTCCGCGGATCCCGGCCGTGCAGCGGAACCTTGACCTCAGCGAAGGCCGGCTCGGTCTGGCGCTCCTTGGTGTGGCCGTGGGCGCGCTGCTGGCGATGCCGCTGATCGGCGGTCTCGTCGCCCGGTTCGGCAGCCGCCCGGCCACCACGGTCGCGGTGGTAGCCCTCGCGGCGACGGTACGCTCCCCGCCCTCGCCGGTGGACTGGGAACGCTCACCCTCGCGCTGGTCCTGCTTGGTGCCGCCAACGGCGCCCTCGACGTGGCGATGAACGCCCAGGCCGTCGCCGTCGAGCGGCGCTTTAGGCACCCCATCATGTCCTCGTTCCACGCCGCCTTCAGCTTCGGCGGGTTGGCCGGCGCCATCCTCGGCGGTCTCGCCGCCGCGAGGATCGATCCCCTGCCCCACCTTGCCGTCGTTGGGGTGGTTGGCGCTGGCCTGGGCATTGCCGCCGCGCGCGGGCTCCTGCCTGCCGCGGCCGATGCCCGCCGCGAAACCCCGACCGGCGCCGGGCCGACGTTTGCCCGCCCTTCCCGTCGCCTGGTCGGCCTGGGAATC
>JAUJMG010000635.1 GCA_030446955.1 Thermomicrobiales bacterium | reverse complement strand
CCGGGGCCAACTCGGTGGTGGTGCGCACGCTCGGGCGCCTGGTGCGCTTCCACCTAGCCATGCAGGTCGACGCCTCCACCCTGGCCCTGCGCCGTCGGGTCCCACCACTCACCAAGGGCCAGCTGGCGGCGCTGAGTCCCCACCTGCAGCGCACCCATGGCCACCTGATGGCTGACCACGGCCAACAGGCCAGCGCCCACGCCAGCTGATACCGAGCCCGACGTCGGGCCACGCACGTCTCACCCAAGCCGGACGTGGCCCGACGGGGCCTTCCCCACCCCCGCCGGCGGACCTCCACCTACAGGGACCCCAGTGCCCGCCCGGCCGAGCTGGCTTCCCGGTCCACCGCAGGCACCACTAAACGCCGGCCGGCAGGGCGAGCGTCCTCGGCCGCCCGACAGGGCCCGCGCCTGGTGTTCGCCGGCGGCAAGAAAGGAGAGAAAGCTCACGCTGAGAACCTGCCCCGGAGCGGCGACGGGAGATTGCTAGAAAGGCAGCTGAGGTTCGTTGGCGTAAGCTGGAGCAATATCCAGAAGGTCGTCCCGCACGCCCTCGTCAAGAGCTCGCATTATGACGTAGGGCCTCATTCGAGGGTTGATGAAACGGTAGCGCCAACGGCGCTCGCCCCCCTTTCGCTCAAGGATCGGTCCTCGTTCCTCACAAAACAACTTCAGGTGACGAGCGAAACGCGGGATGTCTAGGCGCGTACCCGTAATCTTGTACAGAGGTTCCCGCAAATCTCCCGGTGCGAAATAGCCTAGGTCGTCAACGGGCGCGAGGGCACAGGCCAACAGGACGCTCGAGTAGAGCGTTTGGTGAGAGGAGGTCGTCGCGTCAACGTACGCTTGGGTTAGGCTGGCATCGGAAGACCGTACTGACGCTCGGATTGCAGCCCGCAGGTCGTCGTTATGGATCTTTGCCCGGTTGTCGAGGACACAGTTCTCCGCCGCCTTCTGTGCTAAGAGGTGTGCGAAGTGCGGTAGCCCTAGCGGTAGCCGCACCATGCGGTCGAGGGTCGCGTTCTCAATCTCGATCCCAATATGCTCGTAGCCCGTTCTGACGATCTGTTCGATCTCCTCCAAACCCATGCGAGGCATCGGGACTTCTTCAAGGTTGCGTTCGATGGACGCATGGCCAGCAATCAATGTGTCGACGTCATCCGCTACTCCGATAAGGACAATGGTGGCATGGATGAGATGGTCGGCAAGAGCCTTGATAGCGTTAGCCATGAGATCGTGGGCGGCACCGTCATAGACTTGGTCGTACTCGTCAAAGAAAATGACCACCGAGCCTAGTTCTGTCAGGACGCGCAGGAAATGCCTTACGTCGTCTGGACCGACTTCCTCCTTCTTCAGTACCTCGCTCGCCGCTTGGACTACCTCTTTGCCGTGTTCGCCGTGGCGCCAACTCGGCAACCCAGAAAGCATCAGCGCCTCGGAAGCTACTTTCCACCAAATTGAGGCAAAGTTGTCTCCGCCATCACAGTTGACGCGGATAGGCAGTGCAAGCCCGAACAGCTCTTCGCTCACCGCCGCGAGACTCGTCTTTCCCACACCACGTTCCCCATAGATCACGGCATGTCGGCCAACGGAACTGATCGCGGTGCCAACCTGAATGATCTGGTGGGTACGCCCCGCGAAGAGATCTCCGCTCTCCACTGGCCCAGACGGTCGAAAGGTTTTGGTGATAGCGACCAGCTTGTGCTGTCTCTCAGCCTCCACACGCTCATCCTACAAGTCGAGGCACTACTTGTACAAGTAGCCTGGTAACTAGCAGAATATCCGCCGTGCTCACAGAAGGCCTCAAGCAGTGCGGGCTTTCCCCGACGGGTTTCCTTGGGCATGTCGGCTGCCGCCTTCGACGACAGCATCACGTTGTGCTGACCGGGGCGGCGGATCTCCCAGGCACGTGGCGGCCGGTTCATCCTTGCCCATGGCGCCGTACCGGCCGTCAGCTTTGGGTGCCACCCTGGCCACGGTCATTCCGGGTGGTTCCGCGCCGCTTCGCCGACGAACCGAGGCCCCGATGAAGCTTCTCCACGGTGGCGAGTGACCCAACGAGCTCCGACGGCCACACAGCCAGCTGAACCCGTCGACGACAACGACGATCAGCGCCTTTCGCCAGGGCGAGGTGAATGCTGATCAAGGATGATCCTCCCCTTGAAGCCGCTGTTCGCGCCAACCCTCCCAACCTGGCTTCCTGGCCCCGCCGGGGGCAGGGTGGAGACGACCTCGCCACGCTCGCTGCGCTCACCCCATCCCGACCCACAAGAGAGAGTTCTTCTCGGGGCCTTCTCACTGCAGCAGCACGATGCTGGCTGCGCCCGCAACGGGCCTGACGGCCCGGCGGGCGCTTCTGTCGAGCTGCTGTAGCACGCCCCGGGGCGACCGTCGTCGCCGCAGTGCCGCCAGCCCGACAGTGTCCCTATG
>JAUJMG010000014.1:23507-25543 GCA_030446955.1 Thermomicrobiales bacterium | reverse complement strand
AACTACGTCGAGGCGACGGTTACCTGCGCCTGCGGCAACACCTTCACGACCCGCTCCACGAAGCCACAGCTTCGGACGGACCTCTGCGGCGTCTGCCACCCGTTCTACACCGGTGAGCAGCGGATTGTTGACTCCGCTGGTCAAGTCGAGCGGTTTATGAAGCGCATGGAAAGCGCTTCGGCCGGCACTGCCCGTCCTTCTAAGCGGCAGCAGCGACTCACGGCCCGTGCCGAGGAGCGCGCCGCCCAGCAGCGTCAGGCCCAGGAAGCGGCAGCCGCCGCGGCGGCTGAGGAGGCCGCCCAGGTCGACACACGACGCGCGGCTCGGGCTGATGGCCCGGGTGGCGCCGAGGCTCCGACCATCCCAACCCCGATCCAGCCGGATGCTCAGGCTTCCGGCGTCGAGACCGGAGAGGCAGCCGCTCAGCGATAGCTTCCAGACTGTCTCGTTAGGTTGACATGGGCGCGGCGAGGGGCGGTCCTATGGGACCGCCCCTCGCCTGTTTAACCCTCGATCTGAAAGCGATCCTCTACGTTACTCGGTGAAAGCCAACGACGAACCGGCTGACGTCCACGTTTCCTCAAATCAACGATGGGATTGAACTCGTGGGTCAGTCGGGACCTGTCACCCGCGCCTGCCGCTAGCCCGTCAAACCCGCCGCTGCGGCCTGATCGAGGGTGACCTGAGCCATCTTGATGCTTGCAGCATCGATCATCTTGTTGTCGACGGCCACGGCGCCCCGGCCGTCCCGGTTTGCAACTTCATAGGCATCGACCACTTTCCTTGCCCAGGAGATTTCCTGCTCCGTGGGGGAAAAGACCTCATTGGCGATCGAGACCTGGCTTGGGTGGATGCACCACTTGCCGTCGAAGCCCATGGCCCGGGCAAGGAGGCAGGATCTCCGGTAACCCTCCAGGTCACGGAAGTCCGCGAACGGGCCATCCATGACCCGAATCCCTGCGGCGCGGCCCGCCACCAGAATCCCGTGCATCACGTGGTGGAATCGATGGCCCGGGTAGGCGGCGTCCCATTCGTCCATCGAGCCAATGGAGACCGCGGGCATCCGAACGGAGGCGGTGTAGTCTCCGGGTCCGTAGATGAGCGTCTCGATTCTGCGGCTCGCCTTGGCGATTTGCGGCGCGTGGATCAGCCCCTCCGCCGTCTCAATCTGCACCTCGAGCCCAACCGGGCGAGCGAACCCCTTATGCGCCTCAATCTGGGTCAGCAGCGTCTCGACCACATAAACATCTTCCGGCCGGTTCGCTTTGGGTTGCATGATCAGATCGAGCCGGTCCCCCGCGGCCTCGACCACCTCGACGAGATCGCCGTAGAAGAACGGGGTGTCTAGCGCATTCATCCGGAAAAGGCGGGGCTTAGTGCCCCAGTCAAGCTCGTTGACCGCCCGGATCACGTTGGCTCGACTTGCCACTTTTTCGTTCGGCGCCACCGAGTCTTCCAGGTCAAGGAAGACCACGTCCGCATCCGACGTGACCGCCTTGGTGATCATGTCCCAGTTGGAGGCCGGAACCGCCAACTCGCTTCGCTCCAGACGCGCCATCGGCTACCCCTCCCCCGTGACGAAACCCCATCGCGTCTTTGCCCGCCCACGCATCCATCCGGCAGGTCACCGGCAAGACAGGGGCCGGTGAGCTTACGTATCGGGTGAAACCAGGTCAACCCCAACAATCCCATTTCAGCGCTCGTGGCCGAGCATCTTCTCCTCTTGACCGCAAGCCACTAACGGGAGAACCTGGAGTCGGTCGGTTTTACGGGTCCACGTTCCACCTGCGTGGCTGGCGCGGGTTACGAGCGGGCAACACTGGGCGACCCGGAGGACGCATGTACGTGGTTGCTGCGCGCTACTACACGAAACAAGGGCAAGACGACGAGGCTGCCCGTCTCCTCAAAGAGATGATTCCCATCTCGTTGGCTGAGCCCGGCTGTGCCCTCTACACGGTCAATCGGTCAGTCGAGGATCCGCGGCGGTTCTTGCTGTACGAGCAGTATCTCGATGAAGCCGGCTTCCAGGCCCACAC
>JAUJMG010000014.1:0-23407 GCA_030446955.1 Thermomicrobiales bacterium | reverse complement strand
CGTACAGAGTGGGCGCCGTCACGCCCACCGCTCGGCCCAGCGGGCGCATCGCGAGCCCCTTCACCCCGCTCTCCTGGAGGATCTTGCGGGCTGCGGCGAGGATGTCTTCGCGCATCATCGCCCGCACGCGCTCACGGCGGGTTCCGCCCGGCACCACGACCTGATCAACCGTTGACACTCGTGTCTCCGAACGCGAACTACAAGTACCGAACAATGTTAGCCTAATCAGATGGAGTTGTGCTGTCAAGCACAGTCCTCAAGGCCAGTCTGACCTTGCTCATGGGCGATCCCCGTGCGACGATGCGCCGCCTTGAACAGGTTCCGAACACCCCCAACGCAAGGAGCAGTGGTGAGAGAACGGCTCTTCCTGAACGGCGATTTCCGCACCATGAACCCCACGGCCCCGGTTGCCTCTGCAGTGGTCACGGCTGGCGACCGTATCGCTTACGTCGGGGATATCGCCGGGGCTCGTGCCTATGCCCACGCTGGTGCGGAGGAGATCGACCTCGGAGGCGCTTTTGTGACGCCGGGGTTCATTGAGGCCCACAACCACATGATCGGCTTCGGCCTGACGCTCGCTGACGTCGACGCTCGCTTCCCAACCGTTCGCTCCATCGCCGATCTCTGCGCCGCTATCGGCCGACGCGCTGAGGAAGTACCGTCCGGCTCATGGATCCTGGCGCGGGGTTACGACGACAACAAGCTGGCAGAACGCCGGCACCCCACCCGACACGATCTCGATGCCGTCGCTCCCAATCACCCGGTCTTCCTCGTAAATGGCTCCGGTCACATGGCCGTCGTCAACTCCCTCGCCCTCCGTCTAGCTGACGTGAGTGGGAGCACGACCGCCCCACAGGGCGGCCACATTGTGCTGGACGACGATGGCGAGCCGACCGGTCTGCTGCAGGAGACCGCGCAAGAACTGGTGCGACGCGAGGTCCCGAAGCCCATCCGGGAGGACATGGCCGATGCCCTCCGCCGTTGCGGACAGCGCTATGTCGCCGCAGGCATTACCAGTAGTCACACAGCGGGAGTCAACAGTGCCGACGAGATGGCCGCTCACCACCTCGTTACGTTCGATGGGTCCTTGCCCCTCCGCACCTACCTGATGATCGGCAGACCGCTCCTCGGTCTCGTCGAGAACCTTGGCCTCCGGACCGGTCTCGGCGATACGCGGCTCCGGATCGGCCCTATCAAGCTCTTTTCCGACGGTTCCCTGATCGGTCGCACCGCCGCCGTCTTTGAACCCTTCCTCGAAGACCCACGCCCGGACAACCTCGGGCTGGAGATGATGCCGCAGGAGGAACTGGACGAAACGGTACGCCGGGCGCACGATGCAGGCTTCCAGGTCGCCACCCACGCCATCGGCGACCGCGCTATCCATATGGTCCTCTCGGCCTACGAGCGGGCCATCGCTGCCAAGCCGCGGCCTAACCACCGGCACCGGATTGAGCACTGTGGCATCTGCCGCCCGGAGTTGATCCAGCGCCTAGCCGAGGGCCGGTTTCTCGCCGTCTCGCAGCCGATCTTTATCACGGAGTACGGCGACGGCTTCCTCCGCCATCTTGGCCCTGAACGATCCGCCCTTACCTACCCCTTCCGATCGCTCCTGGATGCCGGCGTCGAGCTGGTCTTCTCGTCCGACTGTCCCGTCTCCGCCTACGAGCCGCTGAAGGGGATCCAGGCCGCGGTGACCGAGCAGACAGGCTCGTCCCAGCCCTACGCGCCGGCGGAGGCCATCTCCGTCGATGAGGGCATCCGCCTCTACACCCTCGCCGGTGCCCGGGCCTCGTTCGAGGAGGCCGACAAGGGATCGATTGAGGTCGGGAAACTGGCCGACTTCGCCATCCTTGCCGACGATCCAGCTTCGGTGGAACCGAACCGCATCGGCGACGTCCCAATCCTCGCGACGGTCATCGGTGGAGTTACCGTCTACGAAGCGTGATGCTCTCGACATGGGGATCTGGGGCGACAGCTGGTCCACTGGGGCTGTCATTCTCAACATCCCCAACCCACGTCGGACCAGCCGAGTCCCAAGGGGGACGAGATGACCTTGAACTTCGGCACGTCGAGGGTAATCGACATCTCGGTCCCCCTGTCTCCCGATTTACCCGTGTGGCCCGGGGATCCAGAGGTACGCGTCGAGCCGATGATGCGAATCGCGGCGGGCGATGTCGCCAATGTCAGCGCCCTCACCCTCTCGAGCCACACGGGCACCCACGTCGACGCCCCCTGGCACTTCATCGAGAACGGCGCCACGCTCGACGATATCCCGCCAGAGCGTTGGATCGGCCCCTGCGTCGTCACGGAGATCCCGCCGCAGGCTCGCCGGGTTCAACCGCAACATCTTGACGCCGCCAACCTTCCGAGCGGCACCGAACGCCTCCTGCTTCGGACGGCGAACTCTAAGCTCTGGCAAACGGGCCATCGGGAGTTTCGTGAAGATTATGTCTCGCTGTCACCCGCGGCGGCGCGCTGGATCGTCGAGCACGGCATCCGTCTCGTTGGCATCGACTACCTCTCCATTGAAGCCTTCGATGACCAAGAGCATGCGACCCATCGTACGCTGCTCGGTGCCGGGGTGCTGATCATCGAAGGCCTGAACCTCAGCGATGTGACGCCCGGCCATTACACGCTCCTCTGCCTCCCCCTGCGGCTTGCCGCGGGCGACGGCGCTCCGGCCCGTGTACTGCTAGTTCAAGGGTCGTGATCCCGCTCACTACTCCCATCACCGTTCTCAGAGGGGTATGGCACGTCCCGCCGGGCACCCCCTTGCCGGTCAGAGCGCGGTGACGTTCATGAGGCGGTCCCGAATCGCAGCCGTAGGGCAGGTGACCTGGCACCGCCACCTGGTTGTTGACTGCTGGCCTCCGCCCGGAGGTTCCGAGATCGTCCACGCGGAACATTTGGAGCCGGGCCGCACCACCATCAGCGCAGTAGCCCTCTCCCGGCTCGGCGCCCAGGTCTCGTTCGCCGGGGTGGTCGGGGATGATGACGAGGGAGCGACATTGCGGGCAGCGCTCCAAGCCGAAGGCGTGGACACCGGATGGTTGGCGATTCGTCAAGGCGAGCGAACAGCAACAGCTACGATGATCATCTCTGGCACCCCGCCTGAGCGCACGATACTCCGGCACCCGGGAGCCCAAATCGTTCGCGGCGACCGGCTCGAAATCACCGCCTTGTTCGACCATGATGTTGTCCTTCTCGACGTTGCCGACGCCCCCCTTCGGCGCTTCCTGACCGATCTTCCCGCTCACACCCTGCCCAGGACCCGTCTTGTCGCTCCATTGACCGACCTGGTCCGAGAGGATCTCTCGGACGCACTGGAAGTCGCACTGCGCCACGATGTCCTTATCGGCACAGAGCGGCAAGTCCGAGCTCTGGTCAGGGCTGAGACACTTGACGAGGCCGTCATGACGATCCAATTGCAGATGCGGGGAAACAATCTCCGCTCCCTCGTTATCTTCCTCGGGGCCACGGGCTGCCGCATCTGCACCCCAGCCGAGATATGGAACATCTCGGGGTTCCCCGCCGCCATGCTGAACGCCACCGCCGCCGGCGATGCGTTTGTCGCCGGGGTTGTCTATGGGATCGCCCGTCGTTGGCCCTGGCCCGAGGTCGGGCGCTTCGCCAACGCGGTCCGCACCCTCTCGACCCGAAATCTCCGAGCGCAGGAAACCTTAGGAACCTTACCCAGTCTGGACGAGGTCGAACACTTCCTGGAGCGCCATCCGTCTGACTCGGTGCGGTGAGGGTCGGCGCAAAGCTTGCAATGGTTAGGACGCGTCGGGGCCTTCGGGCTGGCAGGATGACGCTCGGCAGGAGGCACGCGCGATGAGCGGTCTCGATTCCATCCTTCTCCGCGATGAGGCCAGTGGGTCAACCGCCTCGATCTTGCCGAGCCTTGGGTTCAACTGCTACGCGTTCTGGCCCGTCATCGATGGAGATCCGGTCGAGGTCTTCTGGGCCACGCCCGATTTTGGAGCGCCGGGGAGCCGTCCATCGCGGAGTGGCATGCCCATCTTGTTTCCCTTCGCGGGTCGGCTGCGCGGCCAGTCGTTCACCTTCCGTGGTCAGACCTATGAGGTGAATGGGGCTCAGACCAACAACGGCAATGCCATTCATGGCTTCGTTCTCAACCGCCCGTGGCGGGTCCTGGAACAGACTCCGACACGCGCCGTGGGAGAGTTCCAGGCGTCCATCGACGAGCCAGCCTTGCTCGACCAGTGGCCCGCGGATTTTCGCCTCCGCGCCACCTATACCCTAGACGGCGCCACCCTTCGCATCGACTTCGAGGTCGTCAATCCCGACGACGCGCCACTGCCGTTCGCCCTCGGAGCGCACCCCTATTTTCGCCTTCCCCTCGGTCAGGGCGACCCGGCTGTCTGTCGCATCACGGTACCCGCAGGCGAGTACTGGGACCTTGCTGACGGCATTCCCACCGGACGGCGAGCACCTGTGGACGAATCGCGTGACCTCGCCACCGGCCGGCCGTTCGGTGAGACCGACTTGGACACGGTCCTGACCGACCTCCGGGTCCAGGACGGGCAGGTTGCGACGATCATCGAAGATCCGGGATCCGGCCGTACGCTAACGCAAACGTTCGATGCGTCATTTCGTCACTGCGTCGTCTTCACCCCGCCCCACCGTGAGGCGATCGCCATCGAGCCCTACACTTGCGTTCCCAACCCGTTCGCGTTGGAGGAAGCCGGCGCGCGAACAGGTCTTCGAGTCCTGGACGCCAGCGAGTCCTTCTCGGCGTCGATCCAAATTCGGCTTAGCTGACCTGGAGGAGATTGCAGCATGGCGCATAGCCACCCAGTGAAAAGATCGCCCACCACGGCCACCCGCCGGACGGCCCTCAAGGCGATGGCCGCAGCGGCTCTCCTCGGCCCTTCGGTCATGGTTCCAACTCTGACAAGTGCCACCCCCGGTGCGGGTAAGGAACACTTCGCCAGCAAGCGGCAGGAGGAACGCGAAAGCACGAAGTTCAGTGCGAAGGCGATCTACCTCGACCCTCGCATCACGACTGAACGTGACGAGTTCGAAGCACTTGTCACGCTCATCGACCGCACGGAACTCAATGCGCTGGTCCTGGATATCAAGGAGATCGGCGTCTACTACGACACGGACGTTGCATTCTTCCACGATGTTGGGGCAGTGGCACCGCGCTACGACGTGACCGATTACCTCCGAACACTCAAGGAGCACGACATCTACACCATCGCGCGGCTCGTCTCCTTCAAGGACCCCATCACTCCCCTGGCTCGTCCGGACCTCGCGGTGACGGACGAGATCACCGGCGAGATTTGGCGGGACGGAGGAGACGAAACGTGGCTCAACCCTTTTGCGGAGGAGGTGTGGGAAGCTACCACCGACCTCGCTCGCGAAGCGGCAGAACTGGGGTTTGACGAAGTTCAGTTCGATTACGTGCGGCTGCCTGACGGCAACATTCGCACCGCCAACTTCGGCCCGGTGCCCTACACCTACGAGGCCCGTACCGATGCCATCGCAAGCTTCCTGAGCATGGGCAAGGACAAACTTGCGCCGCTGAATGCCAAGGTATCGGCCGATATCTTCGGCTACTCCCTCCTTGTCGAGAATGGGGATGACCTCGGCATTGGACATGACCCCTCAGTGCTGGCGCCCGCGGTGGACTACCTCTGCCCGATGGTCTACCCATCCCACTTCCCGGAAGGCAGCCTCGCCGTCGACGGCCATCCCAACGACTTTCCCTATGAGACGATCGAGATTAGTCTGATCCTCGGGGAAGCCAAGCTGCCTGGCGAGATCAGCCGGTTTCGTCCCTGGCTCCAGGACTTCTACCTTCCGGGTCTCAGCGACTACACGGCGGAAGACGTGCGTGCGCAGATCGACGCGGCGGAGGCGATCGGGACGAGCGGTTGGATGATCTGGGATCCCAACAACCGGTATCACGAAGCCGCATTCGCGACGGGGGAGTGAGGCGCCAGGATTTCAGAGCGGACTCAGTCCCATGCGTCCTCACGAGAATGCCAACCACCACGCCCCTTCTTGCTTCTCATATGACCTAGCAGCAGGAAGGCGTGGCTTACCAGTGGTGAGCCAGCATGAGAGCGCCCATACTTGGGTGATGGAACGCTCACCGAGCCCGGCTATCCCCATCGCTGTCCAACCCCGTTCATCCGGGCGTGCAGCAGTGACTGCAGGCGTGAAACAGCTGGCGGCGACGCACGGCCTAACCGTGTCCGCGGTAACGACGGCGGACGCCTTCCCAGACCTCGCCGACCACCTGGAGCACCACATCTCGGCGGGCTGGATGGCAGGGCTCGATTGGTTCACGAGCGAGCGTGCCCGCTTCTCAGCCGACCCGCGCAACCTGCAACCGAGCGCCGTCTCAATCCTCTCCGTGGGCGTTGCCTACTGGTCGGTCGATCCGGGCAAGCCCGATGACGGCCAACCCCGCGGCCGCATCTCCCGCTATGCCTGGGGCGTGGATTACCACGACCTGCTCAAGCAACGGATGAGGTCCCTTCACCGGGCAGTGCAAGAACTGGTCGGGCGGCCAGTGGAGGCGCGTCACCTGGTCGATACGGCACGAATTGTGGACCGCGCGGTAGCGGCCCGGGCGGGTCTAGGTTGGTACGGAAAGCACTCCTGCGTCATCGTCCCGGGTCACGGCTCGTGGGTCCTGCTTGGGGAACTGCTGCTGGACCTGGAGTTGGAGCCAGATCCTCCCCTTGACAAGAATTGCGGCCGCTGCCGGATCTGCCTCGACCGCTGCCCGACCGGGGCCATTGTCGCCCCCTACACGATTGACACGCCGCGCTGCCTCTCATTTCAGACGATCGAGCAGCGAGGGGCGATTCCTCGCGAGATCCGGCCGCTCCTCGGCGACTGGGTCTATGGCTGCGATGTTTGCCAGGAGGTGTGTCCCTACACGAAGGCCGCCCGCCCCGACCCCGACCCAGCGTTCCGTCCCCGGTCCATGGCGAACGCCTACCCCTCGCTCCGCTGGTTGCTCTCTATGACCGAGGAGGAGTTCCGTGCCACGTACCGCGGCACTCCGGTTCCCCGCACCAAACGCCGAGGTTTGGCACGCAACGCGGCCGTCGCGCTCGGCAACACCGGGAATGACGATGACATTCCGTTTCTGGTCCGTGCTTTGACCGACCACGACGAGCCGCTTGTGAGGAGCCATGCGGCCTGGGCACTTGGACGCCTCGGTGGACCTCACGCCCGCCGCGCTCTCGACAGGGTCCGGATCCGCGATTTGGAACCAGCTGTCCGGGAGGAGGCAGAGGCGGCGCTGGCCGTGCTGGATTGAGGCAGATGGCACCGCCCACTCGACCACCGCTGGCGATGGGACCGGACTGCCCGAGAATGCGCCGCCAGGGTGAGCCGGGCACGAGCTGGATCAGGAGAATGCTGGTTTGACCTCCGCGAGCAGGCGGCCGCTCAAAGTCGGGTTCTTCATTTCGGCGATGTCGGGCGGCATGCGTGATGGTGCCCTCCGTTGGCCGGATATCCGAGGCATGGCGGAGCGGGCGGAGGAAGTGGGGTTCGATTCCTTTTGGATTCCGGACCACCTCTTGTTCAAAAACCCGGGTGAAGAGCCGCACGGGCCATGGGAATGCTGGTCGTTCCTTTGCGCCCTGGCGGCGTCCACCAATCGAATGGAGCTGGGATCGCTCGTCGCATGCACGGCTTTTCGGAATCCGGCGTTGATGGCGAAGATGGCCGACACCCTCGACGAGATCAGCGGGGGCCGTCTCATCCTCGGGCTTGGCGCCGGCTGGCACGAGCCGGAATTCACCGCCTACGGCTACCCCTTCGACGGTCGCGTCGGTCGCTTCGAGGAGGCCGTCCGCCTCATTCGCACCCTGCTGCGCGACGGGCACGTCGACTTCACCGGCACCTACTACCAGGCGCGCGACTGCGAGCTTCGCCCGCGTGGTCCTCGTCCGCAGGGCCCGCCGATCCTCATTGGCTCTCTCGCGACCGGACCCCGGATGCTCCGCCTTGTGGCTGAGCATGCCGATCTCTGGAATGGCTGGTTGATGTTCGGGCGCAGCCATCCGGATACCGTACCTCCATTGCGTGACGCCGTCGATGCCGCCTGCGTCACCGCCGGCCGCGACCCTGCCACACTCGGCCGGACGGTCGGCGTAGCCGTGGACCAGCGACCTGGGCGGAAGCGTAATCCGCCCACACAGAGCCAGCCGGAACCCCTTACCGGCTCGCCGGAGGAGATTGCCGAGGCTTTGCGGGCATTCGCGCGGGGAGGCATCTCCCACGTCCAGCTCATCCCGTCGCTCCAGGGCATAGAGGGCGTCGAAGCCCTCGCACCCGTCCTGGAACTCCTCGACCGCGGGTAAGCCACACCGGGGGCGGATACGACCGGCCTTGCGGACCGCCTCTTGCGGCATCGAAACGACGGGGTTGCTGAGTGACACCTCGTGACGGAAGCGCGACGCCGGTGACCGTCCGGTGAGCGGTGGAGGGATGTCGATGTACGTGGCCCGCTTCTCGTACGCCATCAAGCCAATTGACCGTGATCGGGCTCTGGACCTGCTCGGCCAGGAAGTCGCGGCGGCCCGCGAGCAGGGGATGGAAGCGAGGTTGCTCATACCCCTCACGCGAGCTGCCGGCGGCGCGTCGCTTCAGTACGAGCTGGTGATGGAGCGTCTAGACGCGTTCGACACCTTTCGCGAACAGGGCGTTGGCGGCGAAGCGGGGACCCGCAGTTGGATGCGTGAACTCAGCGCACTCCTGCTGGAGCCCCCAGCGGTCGAGCTGCTGCGGATCGGGGCGAGCTAGCGCCGACCAAGGCCCGTTGCCACCGGAACTCTCTGATGGAAGCCATCCTCTTCGTGGGCATCCAGGCCTCAGGCAAGACATCGTTCTATCGAGAGCGCTTCTTTCGCACACACGTCCGGCTCAGCCTGGATATGCTCAGAACCCGCCACCGGGAGGCGATCCTGCTCCATGCCTGCCTCGCGGCGAAGCAGCCGTTCGTGATCGATAACACCAACCCAACGGCTGCCGAGCGCGCCCGCTACCTTGTCCCAGCCCACGCGGCCGGCTTCCAAACCATCGGCTATGTTTTTGACGTTGACATGGCCGCCTCCCTAGAGCGGAACGCGGCCCGTCCGGCAGCCGAGCGGGTGCCCCCGAAAGGCATCGGCGGCACGCGCCGCCGGCTCGAGATCCCCGACCTCAGTGAAGGCTTCGACCAGCTCTACCGTGTGAGGATTGCAGGGTGCGGCGGGTTCGTCGTGGAGCGGTGGACCGACAGTGCCGGTTGCCCCTGAACCGAGTCTCGGCGGACCTGCTCTTCCACGGGGAACAAGGTTGGGAGAAGATAGGCGAGATGGGAAGCGGAATTCGAGAGACACAGCGAGGGGCGATCGGGAAGATCGCCCCTCATCCGTGACCTATCACACAACGACGTCTCTTCGATGGACGCCAGTCGGCTTAGCTGCGGGCCGCCTTGGTCGTCGTCCGCAGGCAGCGCGTGCAGATGTGCAGGCGCTGAGGCACGCCATTGATGATGACGTGCTTATGCTGAATGTTCGGACGGAAGTCCCGGTTGGTCCGCCGCTTGGAAAAGCTCACGTTGTTTCCGAAGGTCTTGGTCTTGCCGCAGACCTCACACTGCCCGGCCACGCGGGTCTCCCTTCATGTTCTTCCATACGCAGTTCGGCCTGAGTGCCCGGTGCATCATTGACTTGGACACAGGAGGACACGCCCAGCATGGACGATGCCCTGGCGAAAGCCTATCCTAGCATGGGTCGTGCGGCGGAACAACCTGTGCTATACGCCATAGTACGATCGGAGAAAGGGGGAGGGCGTGGCCGGCACCAGCGCAGGGGAACAGCCCCGGGTACCGGACGGAAGGATTGAAGTCGCCGACAGCGCAATCGCGGCGATTGTCCATGCGGCTGTCCTTTCCTGCTACGGCATCGTCGACATGGCCCCCCGCTCGATCCGCTCAGCTATCGGAAAGCGACTCGGTTTCGCGAGTCGTGGTCGAGGCATCGACGTCCACGTCGCTGAAGGGCGTGTCAGCATTGAACTCTCGGTGGTCGTGGAATATGGAACCCCGATCTTCACCGTGGCCAAGAACGTGATGAAAACTGTGAAGTTTCAGGTGGAGCGGACGCTGGGCATGCCCGTTGAGCGCGTCAATGTCAACGTCGAAGGGTTGCGCGTCAGCCCGGGAACCCTCCCGGCTCGGGGTCGGACGTGACAGAAACTTCCACGGTGCCGGTCTCCGACCGGTCCTCCAGGACAGCGCCTCCTGCTATTTGGGACGGGCATGCACTGCTGGCGGCTATCGGTGCTGCCACGGAATGGTTGACGGCGAACACGGACCGGGTCAACGCCCTCAATGTTTTTCCCGTTCCAGACGGGGACACCGGAACAAACATGGGGCTCACCATGCGGGCGGCGCTGAGCGAGGCGACGAGCGCCCCGCCCGAGGTTCAAACGAGCGCCGGTGAGATTGCCGCAAAGGTTGCTTATGGCTCCCTCATGGGTGCCCGTGGCAACTCCGGGGTCATCCTGTCCCAGATCTTCCGGGGGTTTGCGCGGGCGGTGGCCGACCGCCAGGAGATCGACGGTCGGGACCTAGCTGCGGCGCTCTCCGGCGCTCGGGAGATGGCCTACAAGGCCGTGATGCGCCCCGTCGAGGGAACGATGCTGACGGTTATCCGCGTCGCGGCCGAGCGCGCGGAAGCGAGCGCGGCCCGGACGCCGGCGCTGGCCGCGGTGCTGGCGGAGGCCGGGCGCGGGGCGCGAGAAGCCCTGGCAACAACTCCGGACCTTCTCGACATCCTTCGCCAAGCCGGAGTGGTGGACGCCGGCGGCCAGGGCATCGTTTTCATCCTGGAGGGGATGGAGCGCTTCGCCCGCGGCGAACAGGTTGTCACCGTCCAGGAGGCGCCTACCGCCCCGCTCGGCGCGGAGATGGCCTTCCTCGACCAAGTCGAGGAGCTTCACGGCGACGAAGCGTTCGGTTACTGCACCAACTTCATGGTCTTTGGTGAAGGGATGGACTTTGAGCGCTGCAGGGCCGAGATTGCCGCGATGGGCGAATCCGCCGTGATCGTCGGTGATGACCGGGTCTTGAAGGTGCACATCCATGCCCTCAACCCCGGTAAGGTCCTCGATTATGCCGTGGGCCTTGGCCAACTCGGTCAGATTAAGATCGATAACATGCAGGCGCAGACGGACGCTCTGGTCGACCAGCGAGACCAGGAAGGCGCATCGACGCCGAAAAGCACCTCTCGTCCAACAAACGGTGAGGAACCCGACGTCGCCGGGTTCGGCCTCGTGGCGAAGCCGGCATCGGTAGGGGTGGAGCCGGCTCCACTCCCCGCTCCGCCGATCGGACACCAAGCGGTCCTTGCTGTGGCCGCCGGCGAGGGACTCGCGGAGGCGCTCCGATCCATGGGCGCCACGAGCATCGTCCACGGTGGCCAGACCATGAACCCGAGCACTGAGGAGTTGCTGTCTGCCGTCGAAACCGCTCCGGCAGGCGAGGTGATTTTGCTCCCCAACAACCCGAACATCGTCCTGACGGCCAACCAAGTGCCGGACCTCTCGACCAAGAAAGTTCGGGTGGTGCCCAGCCGCTCGGTGCCACAGGGTCTGGCTGCCCTCGCCTCCTATAACGTCGATGGCGACTTGGACAAGAACGTGACGGACATGACCCGGGCGCTCCAGAATGTTCGCACCGTGGAACTCACCTGCGCAGTTCGGGATGCGATCATCAACGGCGTGGATGTCGGAGTCGGCCAGGTGATCGGCCTGCTCGACGATCGCCTGGTGGCGAGCGGTGACAACCCCACGACAGTCGCCTGCGAGGCTCTCCAGAAGGTCGGGCTAGACGACGCCGAACTCGTCACAATCTTCACCGGCGCGGAGGCGAAGTCAGAGGGGACCGACGGACTGCGGCAGACCATTGAAGCGAACTATCCAGATATCTCAGTTGAGGTGTACGAGGGCGGCCAGCCCCATTACCACTACGTGATCGCCATCGAGTGACGGTAATCGGGTCGTGAGAGAGATCTCGCGAACCGGCACTGGCGCCGGCTCGGCCGCCGGAGGTATGAGGAGCAAGGGCGAAACAGGTGATGGGACGCGTGGCGATCGTGACCGACAGCACGGCCGACCTCCCGCCCTCGCTGCGGGACCAGCACCACGTGACGGTCGTTCCCCTCAACGTTCACTTCGGCGACGACGTCTACCGGGATCAGGTCGATATCACCACCGACGCGTTCATGGAGCGGCTGCAACGCTCCCCGGCCCTCCCCACCACGTCGCAGCCAGCCTCCGGGCTCTTCGAGGAGACCTTCCGCCGCCTCGCAGCCGACCATGACGCGATTGTCGCCGTCCTCATCTCAGGCAAGCTCAGTGGCACGGTCATGTCAGCCACGATCGCTCGGGATGCGGTAGCGGACCTGGTGCGCGTGGAGGTGGTGGACTCCCGTAACGCGTCGCTCGGCCTCGGATTTCAGGTCCTCCGGGCGGCAGAGCTTGCCGCCGATGGGATGACCGCGACAGATATCGCCGTCCGGCTGGAGGCTGAGACCGGCGCGTACCATCTGGTCTTCTTTGTGGACACCCTGGAGTATCTGCAACGGGGCGGCCGGATCGGGAAGGCTGCCGCCATGGTGGGATCGATGCTCAACCTGAAGCCGTTGCTGCGGGTCGATGAGGGCCAGATCGTGCCGTTTGAACGCACTCGGACCCGTGGCCGGGCACGGCGTGGGCTTATTGAGTTCGCTCGCGGCCTTCCACGAACGGAGCGCCTCGCGGTGGTGCACAGCACGACCCCGGACGAGGCTGAGCAACTTGCCGCGGAGTTGAGCGCCACGGCGCTCCTGCCCCGCGATCGGGTGGTTGTCGCACAGTTCGGGCCGGTGATTGGGACCCACGTCGGACCCGGCGCCATGGGGGTCGGCATTTACGAGGGGGAGACCAGCTAGGTGACGATGGATACTGCGCAGGCTGCGTCCCAAGGGCGCCTCGTGAAGGTCGTCACTGACTCGACCTCGGATCTTCCCCGGGAGCTTGCCGCATCCCTTGATGTCGCCGTCGTGCCGCTCACGGTGAGCTTTGGAGACCGCATCTATCGCGACGGCGTGGACCTTGACCAGGCCGGCTTCCTCCGGGAGTTGGGAGCCACGCCAGATCTCCCTAAGACATCACAGCCCCCGACCACCGCCTTCAAGGAGGTGTTCCGGTCCGCGCTCGCGAACGGGTGGGATGTCGTCTGCGTGACCATCGGAAGCGGATTTTCAGGCACCCATAACGCTGCCCGCCTTGCGGCGGAGGCAGTCGGCGCCGACCACGTGAGGGTGATTGACTCGGCGACCGCTTCCATGCGCACCGGGTTGGCAGTCATCGAAGGAGCGATGGCCGCCCAGCACGGTATGGACGCCGCAGGCGTAGCCGCAACAGTGGAATCGGTGTTGGCCCGCTCTGAGCTCTACGCGGTGCTGGAGACGTTGGAGTACCTGCAACGCGGTGGCCGGATCG
This sequence comes from Thermomicrobiales bacterium, assembly GCA_030446955.1. Lineage (GTDB taxonomy): Bacteria > Chloroflexota > Chloroflexia > Thermomicrobiales > UBA6265 > LC2-1. The sequence goes on along the minus strand of JAUJMG010000014.1, from coordinate 9,880 downwards.
GGCGAGCGTCGCAGCTCGTCGGGTCGCTGCTGTCGATCAAGCCCGTCCTGACACTCCGGGACAACGAGGTAGTGCCGGTCGAGCGTGTCCGCACGTGGCGAAAAGCGCTCGACCGGATGGTGGAGATCGCCAGGAACCAAGGACAGCTAGACAACGTCGTCATCCTGCACGTCGGCAACCAGGACGATGCCCAGGTCCTGGCAGAGCGACTGGCTGAATTGATCCCCGGCCGCGCTCCCATGGTCGGGGAGATGGGACCGGTGATCGGGACCTATGCCGGCCCAGGCGCCGTCGGGATCGTGACCATGAGGCCATCGTAATCATCCATCTGCTCGCCGAACGTCTCTTACCGCCAGGATTTTTCGGCTGTTTCCCCGATAAATGACATTGGCGACGACGTCGAGCGCTGTCACGGCATCCGCGGGAGGCCGCAGAACAACCTCAACCACAAAATCCCGGAGACGATCGGTCGAGCTCTCCGGGGTGGGGTACACTGGAGCTTGCCCCATAAGCATAGGCGTCCCCGCTATCTCGGGACGGAAACGACCTAAGTGAGCTCAACTCGCCGACAATCAGAGCAGTCGCGGGCCGCGTCTCCCCGGGTGGAGGACCCGCTGGAGGCTGCGCTGGAAGGCCTTCGCCGGGAGTGGCGGGCTGGTTTCGACGACCGCCTCGCGGTGGCAATCACGCAGTCTTCCGTCCGGCGGCTCCGCGAGCGAGCGGCCACCCAGCAAGCAGCCGCTGCGATTGAGGAGATCGAACGCCGTTTGGGAAGGTACCGCTCCCTGCCTCGGGAGCAGCGCAAGGCTGAAGTTGAGCAGCTTGCCGGCGCCCTCAACGCCCTCCGGCCCCATCTTCGCCTCTTGGAGGCCCCTGCAGCGCCGTTCGGCAAGCTCCCGACGGCCATTGATCCGGGTCGATCCCGGCGCTCCAGCAACAAGACAACCGCTGACTCTCCGCGCACGGTGGTGAAGCCGCTGGCGCCCGATGATCCCGTTACTGCCCTCCCCCGGGTTGGTACATCGGTGGCTCAGAAACTGGAGAACCTGGGAGTGACCACCGTCCGGGATCTCCTGACTCTCTCGCCGAGGGAGCACATTGATTACTCCCGCGCCGTCCGCATTGGCTCCGCGATTGACTTGCGAGACGGCGAGCGTTTGACCGTGCGGGGGGAGATCATTGACCTTCAGGAGCACCGTGGTCCTGGGAAGGGGCGGGTGGTCGTCAAGCTCTCCGATGGCAGCGGCTGGTTGCGGGTCACCTGGTTCAATACCTACCTTGCCCGTCAGATGCGGCTCGGCGACGAGATCGTCGTCAGCGGCAAGTTGGAGATGGGGTTCGGCCGACCCTCCCTGACGTCCCCCGAATGGGAACGTGTCGGGGACGGGTCGCTTTCGACCGGGCGGCTGGTCCCCGTCTACCCGCTGACCAAGGATCTAGGACAGAAGACGCTGCGGGCGCTCACGCGAGCGGTGCTGGACGCGACCCACGCAACGATTGAGGATCATCTGCCGCGCGAGGTACGGGAAAGAAACCACCTCATTGGTCTCGTGGATGCCTACGAGCAGCTTCACTACCCCGCTGAGTGGGGCGATCTGGAGCTTGCGCAGCGGCGACTGGCCTTCGACGATCTCTTCCTGCTTCAACTTGGCCTTGTTCGCCGGAAACGGGAGCGCAAGGCGGCGGGGGGCGTGGCGTTTAAGGTCGACCCCGGTTTGCTGCAGCGATTTGGATCAGGCCTGCCATTTCGCCTGACCGAAGCTCAGGAGCGGGCACTGGGAGAGGTCGTCGCTGACCTCGGCCGTCCAGAGCCAATGACCCGCCTGCTCCAGGGGGACGTGGGCTCCGGCAAGACAGTCGTTGCGGCAGCGGCGGCGCTCGTCGTGGTTGGGAACGCCTTTCAGGCAGCGGTGATGGCCCCGACCGAGATCCTCGCCGAACAGCACTACCACAACTTCAGGGGACTCTATGCACACCTCGACGAGGAGGAGCGGCCGGCCGTTGCACTTCTCACCGGGAGTACGAGGGCAGCCGAACGGCGCGATACCCTCGCCGCGGTGGCCAGCGGGGAGGTGGATGTGCTGGTCGGAACCCACGCCTTGATTCAAGGCACCGTGGCGTTCCCCCGCCTTGGCTTAGCCGTGGTTGACGAGCAGCACCGCTTTGGCGTCCGGCAACGCTCCGAGTTGCCGGGTAAGGGCATTGGTGCCCAACCCGACACGCTCTCGATGACGGCAACCCCGATCCCGCGTACCCTCAACATGGTACTCAACGGGGACCTGGATGTGTCAGTCATCGGGGAACTCCCGCCGGGACGGGTTCCAATTGAGACCCGGCGTTACGTGGGCTTCGACCGCGTCCGTGCCTACCATCTCGTGCGGGAGCAAGTTCGTCTCGGGCACCAAGTCTTCGTTATCTGCCCTCTTGTGGAGGAATCGGAGGCGGTAGAAGCGAAGGCGGCCGTCGCCGAGGCGGAGCGCCTCCAGCGTGAGGTGTTCCCTGACCTACGAGTCGCGCTGCTCCACGGCCGGATGAGTGGCAAGGAGAAGGACGCGGTCATGACCGGTTTCCGAGACCGCGAGGCCGACATCCTCGTCTCCACCTCGGTGATCGAGGTAGGCATCGACGTCCCCAACGCCACGGTGATGCTGATTGAGGGAGCAGATCGCTTCGGCCTCTCCCAGCTCCATCAGTTCCGCGGCCGGGTCGGACGGGGCGGTGCCAGGTCCTACTGCTTGCTCCTCGCGGAGGAGGCAACGCCCGAGGGTGAGGCACGGCTTCAAACGATGGTTGAAACTACCGACGGCTTTGTGTTGGCCGAGAAGGATCTGGAGCTGCGCGGCCCTGGCGACTTCATCGGTACGCGCCAGAGTGGCTTGCCGGAAATGAGCTGGCTCGACGGCAGCTTTGACACCCGCCTCCTTGACCAGGCCCGGGAAGCCGCCGAGGAGGTGCTGAAGAGCGACCCGAAGCTCGGCACGCCGGAGCACACCCGCCTTGCGCGGCGCCTGGACCTCTTCTGGACCAAAGCTTCACCAGACGTACCTCTGTAACCCGGTGATACACACCTCTCACGTGGAACTCACAGAGCAGGATGCCGGCGGGGCCGGGAGTGGGCGCAACCGCCACGTCGTTCATCCCGTCGCTCCCGAACTTGCCAATCTCCTCGATCCGTCGAAAAGTCGAACCGGGAGGCGCTGACGTGCGCGTGATCGCGGGGGAAGCGAAGGGGTTCCGGCTCAAGGGGCCGCCGAGCACCAACACCCGCCCCATGGCGGATAAGATCAAGGGGGCGCTCTTCTCCATGCTCGGTTCGCTGGGGGTAGAACCCGATCGGGTGCTTGACCTCTATGCTGGGACGGGAAGTATCGGCATCGAGGCCTTGTCCCGGGGGGCGTCATGGACGGACTTCGTGGAGCAGAACGCCGCCGCCTGTGCAGTCATTCGGACCAACCTCGCCCACACCAGGTTCGATCGCGCGGCGCGGGTCCACCACCTCCCGGTGGCGGCCTACTTGGGCCGGGTTGAGCCGCCATACGATTTGGTGGTGATGGATCCGCCCTATTCCGACCCGGAGATCTTGCCGACGTTGGAACGAGTCGGGCGCTCGGCACTGGTACAATCGGGCTCCGTCGTAGCCATCGGTCATTCTCCGCGGGTCACACTTCCCGAGCGGACCGGGCTTCTCGAACGAATCCGAGAGCGGTGCCACGGGGACAGCTGCTTCTCGGTGTACGAGGTGGGCGCAACTGAAGGCGATGCATTGGATGTCCCGTAGGCGCCCAGCGGTCGCACACCTCGTGAACCAGGGAGGCGAGGCCGAGCCATGACCGTGGCGATCTACCCGGGCAGCTTCGACCCGATCACCGTGGGGCACGTCGACCTGGCGCTTCGGGCTGCCCGTATCTTCGACCGTCTTATCGTGGCGGTCTACGCGGGCGAGGAGAAACCGGGCCGGCTTTTCTCGGCCGACGAGCGCATCGCTCTTGCCCGAGGGGCTCTCGTTGGCGCCGAAACCGGTGAGATCGTCGTTGACAGCTTTTCCGGCCTCACCGTAGAGTACGCGCGCGCTATGAGGGCGACGACGATCGTGCGCGGTTTGCGGGCCGTCTCGGACTTTGAGTACGAGTTCAAGTTGGCCCATATGAACGACCATCTGGCGCCGGAGATCGAAGTCGTCTGTCTCATGACCTCCTCTCGCCATTCGTTCATCAGCTCCAGCCTAATCCGCGAGGTGGCCGCGCTGGGCGGTGATTTGGACGGCTTGGTACCAGAGCACGTGCGGGACGCGCTGCGGGCGAAGTTCTCTGAACGGGCGAAGGTGGGTACGTAACCTCGCCACCTTGCGAGGACCGATGAAGGTTGGGGTCCCAGCGGATCCCGACGGACCTAATGGAGCACAGACACAGGCAATGCAGGACGGCGAGGGACCACACGAGGACGGAACCGTTGACATCCTCTACCTGGTTGACCGGCTGGAAGAGCTGGTCGGCGTGGGCAAACGCGTGCCGTTTAGCGGCCGTGTGATGGTGGAAGAGGAAGAGTTCCTCGCACTGGTGGACCAACTACGGGTAGCCGTCCCGAACGAGATCAAACAGGCCCAGCGGGTCATCAAGGAGCGGGAGCGCATCATCGGCGAAGCGCAGGACGAGGCCGCGAAGATCGTGAGGACGGCGCGCGAACGCTCGGAGTACTACGTCTCCGAACAAGGGGTCCTCAACGAGGCGCGACAGCAGGGTGAGGAGATTCTTCGCCAGGCGGAGGAGAAGCGCAAGCGCGCGATGGGCGAGGTCGATGCATACGCCCTGCAGGAGATTGCCAAGGTCGAAGAGGGCATGCGCGAAGCGTTCGCGATCATCGACGGTGCCCTGCGGGAGACCTTGGCGTCGTTGAGCACCACGAAAAGCCATATCGGACGCTAGCAAGCCCGGCATGAACATTGCCAGCCGGAGTTCGTGGTGGTAGATCGTCTGCCTGTGCGCTGGCGCTCTTCAGCCAGCAGTTGCTCCGATTGCTCGGGTCGCTCTCGTCCCAACACGTGACGATCCTTTGCATCCTCAGGGGTGACGCTTCGCGGCGCTTCTCCAACGGGCCCGACGCAGTGCCGGGACGCTGCTTCCTTGTATCACCTGAAGTCAGATCATCAGCGACGGACGTTTTCTTGAGAGACCTAGCGGTAGAGTCGGTTCAGGGCCTGGACGCCGCAGCCGAGCACCACGATGCTTTTCTCCACTCGTGAGAGGTACATCCTTTGACATGATGGCTGTCAAATAAGCTTGTTCTTCTAACAAGTCGTGTTGGCGACGGAATGATGGCCCACCAGCAGCATCGACGTGCCGACGTTGACGAACGTAATCGTGACATCCTCGGGGCAAGCCGTGATGCAGTAAGTGATATGCTTGCATTGATAGCATCCGGCCGAGTCTCGGGATGGCATGCGCTCTGCAGTACCACTCTGTGGCGCAGAGCGACGACTCAGTTGATGCATGCACAAGCCCGTCAATCACGCTAGAGCTCAGGTTCATCGATGTGTCAGTAGGAGCGGTGAGCCAAAGGGTCAAGCCGCGTTCACGTGATAAATCGATGAGTGTATTCCCGGTTCGCCGTCGTGATTGGAGGTGAAGATGGCTCTCCGGTGGCTGTCACGCTTGGTGCTCACGCCGGTCGTCCAGGTGAATCAGGGCCGGGGCATGTTGGTGCTCGGTGGTCTAGTGTTGCTTTTCGCCCTGAGCACTCAGGGCGCCAATGCGGGCACCGGCTGGTGCCGAACCGACCCAGCGGTAGCTGTTGACGGTCATCTGGCCAATGTATTCGTCAGTGGCCCGCTTGACGCCCCTTTGCTGGTCACCGGTCCCACTCACATCGTGGTCACCGTTCCACCGGGCGTTGACACGATCTTGGTGGCCTCCAGCCTTGGCTTCGGGCAGGGCGAGATTGTGGAGTTCGCGGAGTCGCCGTCGCTCAAAGCGACGGCAGAAAGCATTGATGTTCGCATCAAGGTCTACGTTCCGGCGACAGACGACACCATGCCAGTCCTCGTCGAGTTCGCCCCTGAAGTGGTAGGAATCCTTGCCCCGTCAGCCGCCGAGGGTACAGCCAACACTTGGATCTCCGTAAAAACCGAGATCGAGGTGTAGAACGCAGCTTAGAGCCGACTGTGGCACCAGCAAACTGGCTCCTAGCAAAAGGGCGCAGTTGCTGCCAGTTCGGTGAGGACTGCATCCTCGACGATCACGTCGAAGGTCAGGATGAGGCTGCAAGCAAGAAGGGAGGAGGTCACGCAACCTAGGCTGCCACTGCAGTAGGGCAGAGGACCTCAACCGTCACCGAGACCGTGCCGAGCCTCCAGCCGCCAGAAGGGCACCGGTCATGAATGAGCTTCGCTGGCCAGCGAGACTGTATGTCACCGCCGTCTCTCTGACGGCGATTGTGCTTCTTTTGCTCCTGAGCTTCGTGCCGGTTGGATCTCCAAGTCGTGTACCCGCGGCCACCGCATGGGCGTTCACCGGACTCATGGCCGCGGCCTGGCTCTTCCCCCTCCCCCTTTCTTTGAAACGCAAGCTCTACCTCGACACCTGCATCCTCGTCGCGGCGATCCTCCTTTTCCCCCCTGCTATCGCGATGCTCGTAGCAGGCGGCGGAACGGCCCTTGGCCACGTCATCCGACGTGAAGATTGGGTGCAGGCGCTCTTCAACAGCGCCCAAACCATGCTCCAGGCGGCGGTCGGCGGGCTCATCCTCGCCAGTGGGAACGGCGAAGCCGTCCGGCCGCTCTTGGAGACTCCGGAGTCGGCCGTTCTTGTCGTGGTCGCCAGTGGAGCGATTTTCCTCGTCGATAACCTTGCAGTCGCAACGGTGGTGGGTCTGGAATCCGGTCTTTCGTTGCCGTCACTCTGGTATCGAACGATTTTTGCCGCCGATCCAAGCCATTATCTCGGTCAGGTGGCCCAGGTAGGACTCGGGGTTACGGCAGCGGTGCTTTCCGAAGACGCCCCCTGGACCCTGCCCCTGCTCGTTCTCCCCGCCGTCGGGATCTACAGCTTGCTCGAGCGGAATATTCAACTCCGGCGGCAGACCGAGACGGCTCTCAAAGCGAGCGACCAGAACCTAGCTGATGCACAACGAATCGCCCATCTGGGCAGCTGGGAATGGGATCTTATGACAAATAGGGTCGCGTGGTCGGACGAGGCTTATCGGATCGCGGGTTTCGTTCCCAACTCCTTCGTTCCAACATGGCAAGAATTTCTGGTCGCCGTTCACCCGGAGGACCGGAGGGTCGTCCAGCAAGCGGTGGATGACGCCCTTAAGGAGGGGCATGCGTTCGCCATCGAGCATCGTCTCCAGCGACCGGACGGAGGTGAGCGAACTGTGCACCAACAAGGAGAGGTCGTCGCCGACGACCAAGGCGGAATCATCCGCCTGGTCGGAACGGTTCAGGACATCACCGAGCGCAAGCTCCTTGAGGCAAAGTTAGTTCACCAGGCCTTCCACGACACTCTCACGTTGTTGCCCAATCGAGCTCTGTTCCTCAACCGTCTTGGACGTGCTCTCGAAGAAGCACCGAAGGGTAGTGGCAAGGTTGCGGTCCTCTTTCTGGATCTGGACCGCTTCAAGATCATCAACGACAGCATCAGCCATGAGGCTGGAGACCAAGCCCTTGTCACTGTCGCGCAGCGCCTCTTGGCCTGTGTCTATCCGGGGGACACCGTCGCCCGCTTCGGGGGCGACGAGTTCGTGATCCTGCTTGACGAGGCGGACGTAGAGGCGGCGCAGGAGGTCGCGGAACGCATCTTTGCCGTGCTGCGGGCACCGTTCTGCTTGTTGGGACAAGAGACGTTCATCGGGGCGAGCATCGGCATCGCCATAAGCAGTGACCGCCTCAACCGCGCCAGCGATCTGCTCCGAGCGGCCGACACGGCGCTCTACCGGGCGAAGCTCGAAGCTCGGTCTGCAGCAGTGGTGTTCCAGCCAGAGATGCACGCGCAGGCCATCGCCCGCTTGGAGCTAGAAACCGCGCTGCAACCAGCGATCGAACGGGGCGAACTCCGGCTCTACTACCAGCCGGAAGTCGACCTGTTGACGAGCCGCATCGTTGGAGTCGAAGCCCTGGTGAGGTGGGAACGTCCCGGGCACGGCTTGGTCGTTCCGGACGATTTCATCCCAGTTGCTGAAGAGACGGGGCTTATCTTGCCGATCGGTGAGTGGGTCCTAGCTGAGGCTTGCCGCCAGATCCAGATCACCCACCTCCGGCGACCGGGCCTCGATCTCGTGGTCAGTGTCAATCTCTCCGGTCGCCAGTTGCAACAGCCTGGTCTGGTTGAGCAAGTCCAGCAGATCCTGGGTGGGACGGGACTCCCAGCGCATCGCTTGAAGCTGGAGGTGACGGAGAGGGTGCTCGTCGAGGATTTGGATGGATCGGGACACACGTTAGAGTCCTTGAAGGCCCTCGGCGTGCGGCTAGCGATCGACGACTTCGGGGCGGGTTACTCGTCGCTTGGATATCTGCGTCGCCTCGCCGTTGATACCCTCAAGATCGACCGCTCCTTCGTCGAAGGCATGGGTCAGCACGGCACCGATGGGGCGATCGTCGAGGCAATCACTTCCCTTGCCCACACCATTGGCATGGATGTCACCGCAGAGGGCATAGAAACGTCGGAACAACTCTCCCGAGTGCTAGCGGCGGGTTGCGATCAGGCTCAGGGCTATTATTTCGCTCAGCCGCTTCCCCTGGAAAAGCTCGACGACCTGCTCTCCAGTAGGATCCCCTATGCTCTCATCAGCGACGCTCTACAGGGACCGTCACCAGAAACGGTCCGGGCGCCCGCTGGTCGGGGACGGCCGGGGGGACAGCAGAAAGAGCCGTCCCGGCCGCTCCCACGAACCCGCTGAAATTGACGGGGTCGTCCTGGGAACCTATACTCTCTGGGTTGCGCCGGCTCTTGTCCGGCGCGTTTGCACGCTGAAAAACCCGTGTCCGGCGGCCGTTCCCGGACGAACACGTCCCCATCATGGCACTGGATCACGGCCACGGCCTAGACCTGCAGAATGACACCGTTGTCAACGTCGTCGGGCTGCTCAAAGGGCAGGTCGGCAACACGCGGAGCTACGCGCTCCACCTTGATGCCTTCCCCCTGGACGACGAGCTTACGGCCGAGGGGGTGAGCGGCGAGGTGAGGCTGACGAGACTTCAGGATCGCATCCTGGCAGACGTCAATGCGCGGGGCCGGGTGGAGTTGGAATGCGTCCGCTGCCTGCGGCCGTATGAACAACCCTTCGAGACCGCCTTTACCGAAGAGTACCGCCAGATGGTGGACGTTCGGACAGGCGCGAACATTCCGGCGGAACTCGTGACTGACAAGGACGTCGCCGACGAGGTCTTTGAGATCGACGAGAACCACGAGCTGGATCTTGGCGAAGCGCTACGCCAGTGGATTGTCCTCACGCTACCGATGCGCGCTGACTGTGGCCCTGATTGCCCAGGACCGGACGTGACAGAGGTAGGTGAAAGCGAACCTGTGGATGAACGCTTTGCGGCGCTCTCACGCCTCCTGGACGAGGATTCTGCGGGCTAACGCGGGCTCGCTGCACACTGGATGGATCGTAGACACCGCGGCAATCCGCGGCAACGCCCGGCGAGCGAGCCGGTCCGAACGAAGGGAGAACGACAGTGGGTGCTCTACCCAAACAGCGCATTAGCCGGCACCGCCAGGGCAACCGCCGCCGGCATCACCATATCGAGGCCCTCAATCTTGTGGAGTGCCGCAATTGCCGCGAATTGAAGCGGCCGCATCACGTCTGCCCCAACTGCGGGATGTACAACGGCCGTCAAGTGATCGAGATCGAAGAGCGCCAGCGCCCAGAGGCATAACTCGCCCGGCGG
>JAUJMG010000147.1 GCA_030446955.1 Thermomicrobiales bacterium | reverse complement strand
AAGCCGGACGCGCCCAACTTCCCGGCCCGGAACCGGATCATCTCCGGCCTCTCGTTGGGCGTTGTCGTCGTTGAGGCGCCCGCTAAGAGTGGGGCGCTTATCACCGTCGACTTCGCCGCCGACCAGGGGCGGGAGGTTTTCGTCGTGCCCGGCAACGTCCTGTCCGCGACGAGTGCGGGATGCAACCGCCTGCTGCGCGACGGTGCCCGCCCGATCCGGGATGCCGATGACGTGCTGGAGGATCTGAACCTGGGACGTCGCCAGGAGCAGCAGGCAGTGCAGCAGGCGCTGCCGATCGCCGAGGATGAGCGACGCTTGCTGGCCTTGTTGACGGCCGACCCGCAGCACATCGACGAGCTGGCGGCCGCGGCGAATCAACCGATCTCCCAGGTCGGGGCGGTGCTGCTGACGATGGAGCTGAAGGGATTGGTGCGCAACGCCGGCGCGCAGCATTACGCCCGAGGCTAGCGCCGGCTACGAGGGGTAATGAGGCCGGTCCTGCGGGATCACGGTTGTCGTGTCTCGCCCGTTAGAGCCAGTCCTGTTCTGTTCGCTCGACCGCGCCAGGGAACCCGTCACCAGCTCGGCGGAAGGGTGGGTTGAGGATGACAGCCCCTCCCGCCGACGCATTCCGGCCGGTTGTTGTCGGCTTGACACCCGCCGGGGGCGTCGCTATCGTTGGGATCAAGGAAGGTAGTCCCGCCCCAATTCCCCCTTTGCTTCCCGTTGATCACTCATGGCGCGCGGCGGTCGGCCGCTCGCGACAGGATACCTATGCCCACGACATCTACCACCAACGCCCCTGCCAAGGCACCGGCGGCTAAGAAACCGGCTGCACGGTCGACCGGATCGAAAGCAACCCCCGCGTCGAACGGGGGAGGTCGCGGCAAGCTCGTCATCGTTGAGTCGCCGGCCAAGGCGAAGACCATCGGCAAATACTTGGGTAGCGGTTACACCGTGAAGGCCTCAATGGGCCACGTGCGGGACCTGCCCAAGAGCACCCTCGGCGTCGAGGTCGGCGATGACTTCGCACCGAAGTATTTGGTTCCACGAGACAAGGTCAAGACCGTCAAGGAGCTGAAAGCCAGCGTCCAGAACGCCCGCGAGATTTACCTGGCCACGGACCCCGATCGCGAGGGGGAGGCCATCGCCTGGCACCTCATGCATGCCACCGAGGCGACGAACAAGCCGGTCCGGCGGGTCGTCTTTCACGAGATCACCCGAGAGGCCGTGACCGAGGCTATGGCCCACCCACGGGACATCGACATGCAGTTGGTCGATGCCCAGCAGGCGCGGCGGGTTCTGGATCGCCTTGTCGGGTACGGCGTCAGCCCACTGCTCTGGAAGAAGGTTAAGCGTGGCCTCTCCGCTGGGCGCGTCCAGACTGCGGCACTCCGGATCGTGGTCGAGCGGGAGCGGGAAGTGCTCGCGTTTGTCCCGGTCGAGTACTGGTCGCTGGACGCGGAGCTTGCCAAACGGACGAGCACGGGCAAGGCCAAGCGGGCCCAGGACACCTTCAAGGCGGCGCTCACCAAGGTCCACGGCAAGAAAGCGGAGCTCAAGACCGGATGGGAGACCCAGGAGATCGTCCAGGGCCTGGACGGTGCGGCCTATCGCGTGGGAGCCGTGACCCGCAAGGAGACGCAGCGACGGCCGTCGGCGCCGTTCACGACGAGCACTCTGCAGCAGGAGGCGTCGCGGAAGCTCGGCTACGCTGTTCGACGGACAATGCAGATCGCGCAGGAGTTGTACGAGGGGGTTGACCTCGGCGCGGAAGGCACGCAGGGGCTGATCACCTACATGCGGACCGACTCCACCAACGTCGCGGGCTCGGCGCAGCAGGCGGCGCGGGCGGTGATCAGTGTCCGGTTCGGCCCGGAGTACGTGCCGGAGAAGCCTCCCTTCTACGCGAAGAAGTCCAAGGGCGCCCAGGAAGCGCACGAGGCGATCCGGCCGACTTCCCCGCAGCGGGACCCAGTCACCGTCAAGCCATTCCTGTCGGGTCCGCAGTTCAAGCTGTACCAGCTCGTCTGGCAGCGGTTCATGGCCAGCCAGATGCGCCCGGCGATTCTGGATAACACCGGGGTCGATATCCAGGCTGGCAAGCCTGAGCTGCTGGCGAGCGGTGAGGTCCCGTTCCTCTTCCGGGCCACCGGCTCTGTCGTCAAGTTCCCGGGCTTCCTGGCGGTCTACCAGGCGGGCCGGGACGATGGTGACACCGACGAGCTGGACAAGGGCGCGCTTCCTCCGCTGGCCGAAGGCGAGGACGTGCACCTCCTCCGCTTGTTGCCGGAGCAGCACTTCACCCAGCCGCCGCCGCGCTACTCTGAGGCGACCTTGGTCAAGGCGCTCGAAGAGCGCGGGATTGGCCGGCCGAGCACCTACGCGCCGACCATTGGAACTCTCCAGGCCCGCAGCTATGTTGCGGTCGAGGAAAAGAAGCTGGTCCCGACCGAACTTGGCATGGTCGTCAATGATCTGCTGGTGGAGCACTTCCCCAACATCTTCGACGTGGGGTTCACCTCCAAGCTGGAGGAGGAGTTGGACGAGATCGCGACCGGAGACCGGTCGTGGGTGCCGACAATGCACGAGTTCTACGGTCCGTTCACAGCCACGCTCCAGCAGGCCGAGAAGACAATGGAGCGGGTTAGGATCAAGGACGAGCCTTCGGACGAGGTCTGCGATAAATGCAGCCGGCCGATGGTGATCAAGCTTGGCAAGTTCGGGAAGTTCCTGGCCTGCAGCGGCTTTCCCGAGTGCCGCAACTCCAAGCCGCTGCTCCAGAAAATCGGGGTGATCTGCCCGAACTGCAAAGAGGGCGAGATCGTCGAGCGACGCTCCAAGAAGGGCCGCGCCTTCTTTGGCTGCGAGCGGTATCCGGCTTGTGATTTCGTGGCCTGGAACAAGCCGGTCAACGAGCCCTGTCCGCGCTGCGGCTCCCCGTACATGGTGGAAGCTGGACGGAAGGGGCAGATCCGCTGTCCAGCCTGCGGTCACGACGGCCGGGCGCTGGCCCAAGCGGGGTAGGGCACTGCATCGGTCCGCGCTTCCGGCTCTGCGCGAGAGTGGATAGAGCGTCGGAAGTGCGGGCGTTGCGGTGCCCCTAAGCACCCATCAGGTACAATTTCGGGCCGGGCGCCGCCGGGCGCCCTAGGTTCGCGTCCGGCGATTTTGCCGGCTCGTCTCATGAGATCGGACCCCCAGACCCGTGAGTTCCCACTACCCCGACGCGCGCCCCCGGCTCCGGGCGACGACAATTCTTGGTGTCAAGCGTGGCAACGAGGTCGCCCTTGCCGGCGACGGCCAGGTGACGCTGGGCGATGTCGTGCTCAAGCATGGCGCGCGCAAGATTCGCACGCTGTATGACGGGCAGGTGCTGGCGGGCTTTGCCGGTGCGGTGGCCGACGCCTTGACCCTGTTCGGCAAATTCGAAACCCAGCTCAAGGCGTGGGACGGTAACCTTCGCCGTGCGGCGGTCGAGTTGACCAAGGAATGGCGGACCGATCGGTACCTGCGCCGTCTGGAAGCCCAGCTCATCGTCGCCGATCCGGAGTCGTTGCTCGTCCTGTCTGGAGAAGGGGACGTGATCGAGCCGGATGACGGTATCGTTGCCATCGGCTCGGGTGCCCCCTACGCCACGGCGGCGGCCAAAGCATTGATTGCCCACACCGAGCTGGACGCCCGCGCCATCGTCGAGGCCTCAATGGCGATTGCCGCTAACCTCTGCATCTACACCAACGAACATTTCAGCGTTGAAACAGTCCGTGTTGAGTCCGAGGAGGTCGCTTTGGATGGCGACGCCGAGGCAGACGAGCGGGAACTGCCGCTCGGGGAGGCCGTGATGGTCGCAAGTGTGGCCAATGTGGACTCCGCTGAAGATGACGACGAGGACGACGACGACGAGGACGAGGCGGCTAAGGAGAACGACGCGCAAAACGAGGTCGATGATGACCCCGAGGATGGATCCGCCCGATGGTAGAAACACTGCGCCGGTCAACAGGCACGACGACAGGTCTGCGGGGGAGCACCGACCTCGGCGACGATCGCCCAGCGATGGACAACCTGACTCCGGCTGAGATCGTTCGGGAGCTTGACAAGTACATCATCGGTCAGGCGGATGCGAAACGGGCCGTCGCGGTGGCGCTGCGCAACCGCTATCGGCGCCAGTTGCTGCCCGACGAGATGCGCCAGGAAGTCCAGCCAAAGAACATTTTGATGATTGGCCCGACAGGCGTCGGCAAGACCGAGATCGCCCGCCGCGTTGCCAAGATCGTGGACGCTCCGTTCTTGAAGGTCGAGGCGACCAAGTTCACCGAGGTCGGCTACGTCGGGCGCGATGTTGAGTCGATCGTGCGGGATCTGGTCGAGATCGCGATCAGCATGCTCCATGGTGAGCGGATGGAGCAGGTGAAGGACGAGGCCACCCGGGCTGCCAAGCAGCGGCTCGCCGATCTCCTCGCCGAGCAGCGGGTGGAGAAGAAACCGACCCGGAATGGCCGCAAGGCCGCCGCGGAGAACGGCAACGCTGAGGATGCAGCTGCACTTGAGCGGCAGGAACTCGCATCCCATCGCCGCCTTCAGCGAGAGCGCAAACGCCTCCTGCAACTCCTGGAGGAGCAGGCGCTGGAGGACGAGACCGTCGAGATCGAGATCGACGTTGATGAGGGCATGGACGACTACGGCCCTCTCGACTACGTCGCCGGGATGAGCCCGGAGGACCTCCACGATACCTTCCAGGACTTCCTCGAAGGCTTCGTCCCGCGCCGCAGCCAGCGTCGCCGCGTCTCCGTGAAGGAGGCACGACGGATCCTCACGCAGCAGGAGGCCAACCGGCTGGTCGATTTCGACGCGGTGGTTGAGGCGGCCATTGGACGGGTCGAGGAGGGTGCGGTCGTCTTTCTCGACGAGATCGACAAGACCATTTCCTCGAACGGCGAGTTCGGTGCTGATGTCTCCGGGGAGGGCGTGCAGCGGGATTTGCTGCCGATTGTCGAGGGATCGGTGGTGATGACGCGCTACGGCCCAGTGAAGAGCGACCACATCCTTTTTATCGCCGCGGGCGCGTTTCACAACACCCGTCCCTCTGATCTGATCCCCGAGTTGCAGGGCCGATTCCCGATTCGAGTGGAATTGAGTAGCCTCTCAGAGGACGACCTCTACGCGATCCTGACCGAGCCTCAGAATGCACTGACCAAGCAGTACCAGGCGCTGCTCGGAACGGAGGGGTTAGCTCTCCGGTTTGAGGAGGAAGGGATGCGGGAAATGGCGCGCCTGGCCACGCTGGTGAACGCCCGTACTGAGGACATCGGCGCCCGCCGGTTGCACACGATCATGGAGCGGGTGTTGGAGGAGATCTCCTTCGACGCTCCCAGCCATGCCGGCGAGTCGATCGCTATCGACCGGGCGTTCGTCGCGGAGCGGGTCGGTGAGGTGGCGGCCGACGAGGATCTGAGCAACTTCATCTTGTAGCACTCCCTGCGGGGCTGTAGTCGCGGTCGACAACGCAGGCCGGTAGGCCCGGGTTCACCCGTTGTCTGCCGTTCAGCCGCTCCCTCGCAGGAGCCGTATGCCGTTCGATGGGTGATGGTATGGATGGACAGCGCGAACCCGAGGCGAACGCCGAAGCATCGAACGGGCGCCAACGGGTTCTCGCTGTCGATCTTGGCGGCACCAATTTGCGCGCCGCGGTTGTGGCTTCCGACGGAGAGCTAACTCACCGGCGGGCGGTGTCAACGCCTTCGGAGGCCGGACCGACCGCCGTCATTGAGCAGATGGCGTTGCTGATCGCTGACGTGGCGGCAGTAGCGGCACTGCCCTCCGGTGCTCCTGTCGGTGTCACCGCCCCAGGCCCATTGAACCCCCGCACGGGTGTCGTCCACTTCACCCCAAACCTGCCGGACTGGCGAGACGTCCCACTGCGCGATCTCCTGGCCGCCGCGAGCAACCGGCCGGTCGCGATCGGCAATGACGGCAACTGCGCCGCGCTTGGAGAGGCGCGGTTCGGGGTCGGCAAAGGTTTCGATGATCTGGTCTACCTCGCGCTCGGTACAGGTGTCGGCGGTGGGGTCATCTGCCGCGGGCAGCTGATCGATGGCGCCCATGGTCTCGGCGCGGAACTAGGGCACGTCGTCGTCGCCTTGGATGGACCGCGTTGCTCCTGTGGGGCTGTCGGCTGTTTGGAGGCCTTCGTGGGAGGGTGGGCCATCGCCCGGGAGGGCCGGCTCGTCGCATCGACGGCCGACGGCGCGGCGATCCTCAAAGAAGCAGGTGACCAACCGATCACCGCCGGCGTTATCGCCGCAGCCGCTCGGGAAGGCGATCCCGCGGCGACTGCCATCCTCCTCCGGGCAGGACGGGCTCTCGGCGCGGCGATGGGAGCCTTCGTCAATATCTTCAATCCCGCCCTGATCGTGGTTGGCGGAGGGGTAGCTGCGCTCGGCGAACTGCTCCTCCACCCCGCACGGGCCGCTTTTCCATCCCACTGCTTCCCTGCCTCGACGGAGCACGTCGAGATCGTGCTGTCATCGCTTGGAGATGACACGGGACTCTACGGCGCGGCGGCTATTGCCCTGGATCTTCATGAGGCCGCCGGCCGGTGATCTCCTTCGAAGGTGGCCGTCTCAGGGCTGCAGAGGCCGGCCGTGCCGTCGCATAGGAAAGCAAGCGATTCTTTAGCAAGGAAGAGCGCTCCTCGCGATTCGGGTTTCATTTTTCTTGACAGTCTTAAACAGCCGGTGCTAGAGTCCCGCCGTTCGCGTGACGGCAATCTGAATGAGGGGATACTGGACGCCGATCTACCGCGTCTCTCTCGAGTCCCCGGGTGCCTCTCCTGTTGGTCAGTCGCCAAGGCACGGCGGGATCTTCAGCGTTGTTGAAACCGTGAAGCATGACGGCGCCGCTTCTGATCCTCGGCCAAATTGACATCGGCACCAACAAAGAGTCGTTGGCGAGACGCTTTCCATTGCCAGTTGACAGGACGGAGTCGCGATGCTGCGCTACGCCGCTGGCCGGATCTTCTGGTTCATCCCAACCCTGCTTCTCATCACTGCCCTGACCTTCATCATCTTGAAGCTGACGCCCGGTTCCGGCGTTGTGACCTCAGGGACCCAACAGATCACCGCGGAGCAGATCGCGCGCCTCGAGCGGCAGTACGGCCTGGACAAGCCGCTCTACCAGCAGTTCGGCATCTATGTCTGGAAGGCGGTCCAAGGCGACTTCGGCACGTCGATGGCCTATCGGCCCCAGAGTGTGGGGTCGATCATCGCCCGGACCTTCCCGATCTCGTTGCGGCTTGGGTTCTACGCCACCTTCTTCGCGGTGGTGGTCGGCATGACCCTCGGGGTCCTCGCTGCGGTCAACCAGAACGGTTTCATCGATTACCTGTCTGTGACGCTCGCCATTCTCTTCTACAGTCTGCCCAACTTCGTGATGGGCTTTGTGCTTATCTTGCTCTTTGTCGTCTGGCTCCCCCGCCAGGGGCTTGACCTTGGGTTCAACATCGGGGGTATCGAGCACTGGCAGGACTGGGTTCTTCCGTCCATTGCCCTGGGTGCGGCTCCGCTGGCGACGATCGCCCGCTACACCCGTTCCAGCATGATCGACGTCATTCGCTCAGACTACGTGCGAACCGCTCGGGCCAAGGGTCTCAGCGAGCGCGGGGTCATCCTCCGCCACGTGCTGAAGAATGCCTTGATCCCTGTGGTTACCTTGATCGGGCCGATTTTCGCCGCCGTCGGCACCGGATCCTTCTTCGTGGAGAACGTGTTCAACATTCCGGGGATGGGTCCGTTCTTCGTGACCAGTATGACGTCGAAGGACCAATTTATGATCCTGGCCGTCGTGCTGGTTTACGGAGTCTTTCTCGCCGCGATGAATTTGGTCGTGGATCTCGTGTATGGGGTGATCGATCCGAGGATTCGCTACTAATGCAGCGGCCCCGCATCGGTCGTCCAACTTCAAGATCTCCCGTTGTGGCATCGTCACCCGAGGCTGTCGCGAGAGAGCACCTCACGTCACATCTCGTGAGGTGGAGGAGCTGGAGCAGCATGTTCGCCGTCTCGCGTGGGGAAGAGTGATGGCGCAGTCACAGCCGCACCCGCAGAGCCTTGACCGCTCCGTTGACGCAGTAGACCGGCTGCCCAGGCGGGATACCGGGCTGCTTCCAGAGGTGGTCGACGAGCGTGCGCCGTTGGCGGGGCTGGCAGCGGGGGGCGCTCGGAAGCAGCGGAGTCTCTGGGGTGATGCCTGGCGGCGCTTGCTTCGCAACAAACTCGCCGTCATTGGCCTTGTGATCGTGACGACGTTTATTGTGCTCGCCGCGCTTGCGCCGGTGCTTGCCCCCTATGGCCAATCGGAGGTCGTTCACTACCGGCTCACCCGGCAGAGCCCGAGTTGGACGTGGCCGCTTGGCCTCGACCAGAATGGCCGAGACATCTTTAGCCGACTGCTCTATGGCGCCCGGGTGTCGCTGGTCGTTGGGGTGCTGGCCCAGGGGTTGGTCCTCCTGATCGGCGTCCCGATCGGTGCGATCGCCGGGTACTACGGTGGCAAAACGGACAATTTTCTGATGCGGATGGTTGATGTCATCTACGCTATCCCGCAGTTGCTGCTCGTCCTGATTTTCTTGAACATGTTCGGGCCTGGGCTCACCAACATCTTCATTGCCATCGGGTTGGTGGGTTGGGTGACTGAGGCGCGCCTAGTTCGCGGGCAATTCATGGCGCTGCGCGAGCAGGAGTACGTCAACGCCGCTCGGGTGGCGGGAGCCAGTGGTAGGTACATCATGCTCCGTCACTTGCTGCCGAACAGCCTGACCCCGATCATCGTCGCCCTCACATTCGGTATCCCGACCGCGATCTTCACTGAAGCTGCCCTGAGTTACGTCGGGGTAGGCATCATGCCCCCACAGGCGAGTTGGGGGCAGATGGTGGGACAAGCGAGCCAGTCCGGCTATGTCCAGTCCGACCCCCACATGCTCCTCTTCCCGGTGATGG
>JAUJMG010000146.1:6747-9008 GCA_030446955.1 Thermomicrobiales bacterium | reverse complement strand
GGTTTCTGGGAGCGGGAGACGGGACTCGAACCCGCGACAACCTGCTTGGAAGGCAGGCACTCTACCAACTGAGTTACTCCCGCGGATCGGTGAGGGGGCCGGTGGACGAGAAAGCCGGTCCGAGACCACCAGCGGGGTCGGGGTGAGAGGACTCGAACCTCCGACCTCAGCGTCCCAAACGCCGCGCGCTACCAGGCTGCGCCACACCCCGCCGTAGGCCCACAAGGGCGAGTATAGTCACCGGCTCGAAGGGGTGTCAACGCAGCAGCCGCGTCGGCCGTGGATCATCAAGCGGGACGAGCGTTCGTCCGCGCTCCAAGGACTATCGTCATTGATCCGGACTGCTTGCGCCTCTCCTAGTCGGTTTGGTCGGCACGGGCGGTGGACGCGCGGCGGTAGATCTGAACCTCCTCGGTGGTGAAGACCTCCTGCCACCCGGGACCAGGATACCCCGGCACGGTCGCGGCCTCGACCGGTTCGGCCTCAGCGTCTTTGCACCCTCGTGCTCCCTCGCGCTCAAAGGTGCCGACGTAGAGCAGGGTGACGCCGTAACGGTCAAGAAGTGGCCCGGAGGGGCTTTCGAGGATGGCCCGGGCGTCTTGTAAACGTTGGTCGATCTCCTCAGCGTAACCCGGTTCGCCGTTGCGCCACTGCCGCTGGTGGCCACCCCAGCCCACTACCGTCGGCACGCCGCTGAAGGCCGACGCCCGGTTCACCGGTACCCCATCCACATTCTTGTAGGAGTAGGAACAGCCGGCTTCAACGAGAACATCGTGGGGTCCGGCATGATCCCGCAGCCATCTGATGGCCGCCAGTTCGTCCGGGGACCAATTTCCGACATAGGCGGCACCATCGAGGTCTCGTGGCCCGGCGAAGCCATCCGTCCATTGGTAAGACGCCACCACGGGATAAGCCAATCCGGCGGCAAGCGCTGTCGCGAAGATGCCGGAGATGGCGAAGCGCCCAAACGACCTCCGGCGGTATTCCCGCCAGAGGACGACCGCGCTGAGAGCGGTGGCCACGGCGAATAACGTCCAGACCTGGTAGTAGACCTTGAACAGGGTGTTCATCCGGCTGTTGAACACGTCGCGGAGAAAGAAAAATTCCGTCGGCAGCAGCAGAAGGAAGCCGCCAACGTATAACGCGAGGGCGACAAACCGAGCATCAACCGTCCGCCGGCGCCGCAGAAGTTCAGCCCCGCCGACGATCGGTGCCGCACAGAGCAGGATCACCGGAGCTGGAAGAAGGAGCGCAGCAAGCCCAGCCCCAACGAGAAACACCCCCGCTCCGCCGGGACTCCAGCCATCCGCATCAATGTCCGGGCGTTGCACAAATCCTGTGACGATCAACCAGACGGCGACGAGAAAAGGAACCCCGAAGACGGTGAGAAATTCCCCAACCGACGTGCGTTCGCCGGTCACCGTGCCAAGCGCCGCCGCCAGCGTGGAGACGAGCGGAATGTCCCGCAGCGCCGGCCGCAGCGAGCCGGTGCTAGAACCCACGGGTGGAACGAACGTGAGGAAGAACGGCAGCCAGGCGAGAATCGAGGCGGCGATCAGGGTGCCGAGCGCGATCAGCCGATGGCGAAGCCGGAAGCGTCGCCAGGCAAACCATGAGGCAGCCAGCGCAATGATCAAGAACGTGGGGTAATCCCAACTGTTCAACGGATAGAGAGCGCCGACAGCGGCGCCAGAGGCGACGAGGATCGCCGCTTCTCGCCAGCCTCGTCGACCACCACCCAGGTCACCATGGGTGAGCAGGTTCAGCGCTAATGAGAGCGCGACGACGGTGAACGGCAGTGCCATCACATGTGGGTGGAGATCACCGAGCAGAAAGCTGAAGAACGGAAACTCGTTGATCGTTTCAACGCTGGGACTTTTGCAGTCGTTGGCGATCCGGGGACCGTCACAGACGATCCGGCTTGCGCGCCATCCGACCCCCACCTTCTTGTCCCACCACCACGCGTTCCACGCCGCCTCCGGTGCGACGAGTAGTCGTTGCGCCGCGTAGAGGTTGCCGACCAGAACAAGCAACACTGACGCCAGCGCCCCGCTAACGAGGGCCGGCCAGTGATTGAGCCAGCGCCGAGCCGCGTTGAACGCCAACCCCCCCGCCGCGACGAACGCCATGCTGAACGTGGTAGCGAGGGCGAGGTTGAAGCCAACGGACGTGGGGACCGCAGCCAGCCGCGCCACGCTGCCGTGGAGGAGATACCCGAGATAGTAGTAGTTGATGGGCCTTCCAGCGAACCAGGGATCCGT
>JAUJMG010000146.1:0-6647 GCA_030446955.1 Thermomicrobiales bacterium | reverse complement strand
AGCGGGTAGACGCTCGCCAGAAGCGCTAGGGGGCGCGCGATTGAGGCGCCGCCGTCTGGAAGGCGTCGGGCCAGGAAGCGAACCCACGGGGCAATGCCCCATGTTAGTGCCAACAGGACCGCGTACCAGGACGCTATTTCCCAGGATGAGTTCATCGAGGAAGATCGAAGGGAGACCCGGTCACGCGGTGGTCTCCGGCAGCACGCGATAGATCGTCGTGCCGTCTCTTGAGAAGGCAACCTCCAGGGAAGTTCCCACCATCCCATCGAAGGCCGAGATTCCCTCGGGCGACGCGTACCGTCCTACGGTCGGGTCCCCGGCCCACCTTCCGCGCCACTCTCGCTCCACCTCACCGACGGCGACGTAGGCGACGTTGTAGCGGCGCAGAATCTCCAGCTTCGTTGCCGGGTCGGGTGAGTCATAGAGCTCGCGAACATCGCGCATCCGTTGCTCGATGCCCTCTGGGTAACGCTGCTGCCGCTCATGGCGGTCCCAGCCGATCACAGCGGGTAGTCCCGTCGCGTTGGAGATGCGAGATCCGTTCCCCCGGTAAGGTCCGATGGCCGCTTCGGCGATGACCGGCGACCCGTCTACTTGGTCGTTGAACCAGGCAATCGCCGCGAGATCGCCCTGGAACGAGACTTCATCGGAGCGCCCTTCATTGTCCGTTTCTGCGCGAATCGTGCCGTATCGCATCCAGTCGAGCCCGTTCAAGGTCCCAGAGCCAAGGCTGCTCGTGAACCTTTGCTGGAGGCGCGGCCCGGTTGCGAGAACCGGGTAGAACAGGGAGGCGATGATGATCATCACCGTGACCACCAGGCCGGCCCGGGCCCAAAGACGGCCAGCGTCGGCAGGGGTGGCGGCGGTAGCTTCCGCCTTTGCCCCCGGTTCAGTCGAGAGCAGCAAAGGCTGCCGGACGAGGCCAAGGACGCTGTGGCGAGAGACGGCCGTGGCGAGGACCGGGCGCGGCGTGACGCCCGCCATCACCAGCATCCGGGCGACCAGCGCCGCTGCGCTCACCGCGAGCAGGATCCAGAGCTGGTTGTAGAACTTGAAGATTGTATTCATCCGTTCCCAGTTGCTGCCCTGGAGATCGTCTGCGAGAAAAACAATCTCGATCCCCGCGCCGACTGCCGCTGCCGTCCCAATCATGAGGCCGACGAAGCGCTCGGCCGGGGAACGGCCGTGCAACCAGACCGTCAACGCCGTGGCGGCAAAGAGGAGGAGCAACCCAAAAACGCTTCGACCATCGGGAATGACGATCAAGGCGATTCCAGCCGCGACGAGCAGCGCGAGGCGAGATACCGTCAACTGTCCGGCAAGGCGATCTCGCCCACCCGCACCCGTCCACGCGGCGAGGCCGAGCGTGAGTCCTGAAGCAGCAATGATGGCGACCGTGAGGGCGTCCGCCAGGTCTGGTGAAGACGTGCCGACGATCCCTCGAGCAAAGAGCAGGGCGACAAGGACGAGCAGCGGCAAGACGGGCTGCTGGAGCGGATGAGTTCCCTCTCGGTGGCGTGTCACCAGCAGGACGACCAGGCCGATCCCGGTGATGGCGAGCAGTCCACCCAGGTGGTTGCCGAACTGCCAGAAGTCCGTCGGCTCCCTCGTTCTCGCAAGCGAGCCGAACAGGGCGACATAATGACGGAAGAAGGGCAGAAAGAGGATGTAAGCAAGCCCGCCCAGCAGGGCCGACGACGCCACCCACACAGCCAACCGTGCCGACCAGGGACGGATGCGGGCGCTGGCCATGAAGAGCGCAACGACGCCGAGCGCGCCGTAGGTCGGTACGTCCCAGGCATTGGTGGCGGTAAGGGATCCGACAGCAAGCGCGAGCAGGCCGAAGCGCGCTGTGATGACGGCCACGGAAACAGCGTGTCGTCTGGGCGCGGCGACGACTAGGGCAAACTGACGGGGGTCCCTGGCCAGCGCATACCCCGCCGCGAGCGCCAGAACCGTGATCGGCAAGGCGACGACGTGCGCGTGAAGGTCAGCGTAGAGGCCCGTGAAGTAGGGAAACTCCGTGATGGCCGATGAGATCGTGCGGGAGCCGGCCCAGGTCCAATACTGGAACCCATCTCCGGATCCGGCCGGGCGCAGGAGCCAGCGGAAGAAACCATCGAGGTTGCCGATCCCCACGAGCAAGAGCACCCCCAGCGCACCCGCTGGAATAGCCCCACGCCGCCAACCGGATAGAGCGCGGCCGAGGGTCGCCGCCAGGCTGTAGCCGCCGCTGGCTAGAAGGGCGATCACCGTGGGCTGGGCCAAATTGAAGGCGATTTCGCTGGGAATGCCAGTCAGCTTGATACAGAAGGCGACCAGGTAGAGGCCGTAGTAGTAGTAGTTGACATAGCCGCCTGCATACCAGGGGTCGTACGGAGGGAAGTGGGCGCTGCGCAGCGTGGCGTTGAGGTGGGCGAACTCCATGGGCTTTTCGCCGCCCCAGATCGGGTGCCAGGCATCCGGGTTGAGATACCGATAGAGGAGGAAGAGGCCGAAGACGAGCCAGAAGATGACCTCGCCCGCTAACGCCGCCTTTTTCTGCGCAGGTTGCACAAGCCACGCGCTCCGCCCACCACGCCACCTGAGCCGAACCGCCCAACCGGCGAGGAGCAACGCGAGCAGCGCGATCGCTGCCCAGGCCGCCCGGAATGCGAAGATCTGCAAGCTCGCGCCGATCCAGAGGGCGTATGCGGCGACGAGCAACGCAATCAGGCGAGAGAAGCCCCAGCCGGCATCGGCGAATCGGCGAAACGCGAGCGCGGCCAGGGGCCAGCCGGCAATCTGGAGTAGCCCGAGAAGGGCAACCCAGGCTAACAACGCGATGGCTGAGTGGCCCGTGAGGATCTCGCTCCAGCGAGCATCCGCCACAACCGGGAGTTCCCCGACCGGCTCGTCCAGCATGAGTTTCTCGCTGGGAGGCTGGCGAGTCGGGGAGACCTGCTGCGTCCTGGCCTGCTCCATGAGTTGATCGTAGTCGGGCTTGGGGATCAGGCCATCCTTGCGGTAGATGCGGACGGCCGGGTGGTCGTAGTTGATAAACGACTCGTCTGCCGCGTCGTCAGGGATTCGTACGGGGCCGAGACGCGGGTAGTTATCGAAGGATGCGGCGAGGCTGAAGCCAAGTTGGCCGCTGTCCAGCAACTCGTAAAATCGCGTCTGAACCGGGTAGCGCCAGGGGGAACGGGGAATGGCCGTCGCAACCCGGTTAGAGGAGAGGACGTAATAGTCCACCTGCTCCAGTTTGCGGTAGAGCGATGTCGCCGCCTCGTTCTCCGCAGTCTCCGCGATCGCGTCACCAAGGCCTACAAGAGCTGCTCCAAGATCCTCATCCGGCGCCTGCAACGATCGAACGGTCGACTGCACAGCGCTCAGCAATGGCTGGCTAACCGGTGAGAAATCGTTCGCGGCAAGATCGAGGCGCGCGGCAAGCGCCTGCCGCAGGTCCTCAGGTAGAGATCGGAGGCTCAGGTCATTTTGAAGCATGGCCGCCGCCGCGGCGTGGTCATCGCGCTGGAGAGCCGCGCCAACCTCAGCCGTCACCGGCTCACGCGCGAGCACGTCGCCCAAGCTCCGCAGGTCGCGCAGGGATGGGTAGTCCCGGTAGAGATCGACCGGGACGACCTCGTACTGCCGATCAACGCCGGTGAGCCCCGGTGCCAAATCCTTTGGCAGCGCATCGTCCCAGTACTCAAAACTCAGCGTACTGCCGCTAGGCACCTCCGCGTAGATCCAGCGAGATGCTTCGATCCGTGGGTTCTCGCCCGCGTAGACGGAGACAAACGACGCCGTCCAAAGCGCTGCCCCGACGAGGACTGCCGTGCCTAGTCCGGCCGCCACTCGACGACCCGCAAGTCGCTCCGCCAGCTGCCAAAGGCGATCAAGCGCGAACCCGGCGCTGATCGCGAGGACGGGTACCAGCGGAGCGAGATAGCGAAGAAACTTCGTCTCCGGCAGGGCAATCACAAGCCCATACCCAGCGAGCCAGGCGAGGACTAACGTCTCTCCCGCCCATCCACGGCGGAAGAACCGGAGGGCGAGCAACGGCACCCCGATGAGCGCTAGCAACCCCGCCACTGGCCCGAAGCCCCACCGCACGATCTGCTCGATCTGATAGACGATGGGGGTGGTGCCTATGTACTGGCGGGTGAATGGGACATCGAAGAGCCCGCGCACGATATCCGCCTGCTCCTCAAGAGACGCCCGGTAGACACTCGGACGGGCGAGCGCATAGGGCTCGAAGAGAGCGAACGACGCGACCGCCGAGACAGCGGCGAGCGCCAGTCGCTCAGGGGCTGCGGCAAGCGCCTCGGAGGGCCGCTCACCCCAGCGCATTCGCCGCCATACGTCGAAGCCGGCGGCCACGACAAGGAGGCCGGCCAGGGTGAAGACACTACCCTTCGTTGCCATAGCCAGCCCAAACGCCGCGCCAGCCGCAGCGAACCAGCGACGGGAGCCTGTCTCCCCTGCCCGCACCGACCAGAGGAGGCAGAGAGCAACGAAAAAGGTCAACCAACTATCGGTAGTGAAGAAGTGCGCGAGTTGGATGGTCATCGGCGCTAGCGCCGCGACTGCAGCCGCAGCGAGTGCCGCGCGCCTGCTGAACGCCCGGGCCGCGAGGAGATAGACAACAAGCACCGTCGCCGTATCGAGGAGCGCCGAGATGCTGCGGCCGATGAGATAGACCCGATCGTAGGCGTGCCAATTCTCCCCAGTGATGCGGGACACCGCTTCTGCCACAGCGGCCGTCACGAAGAGGGGGAGCGCACCGTAGGCGAAGTTCCGGGGGAGGCCAGTTTCCGGATCATCGGACCGGGGATTCAGCCCGCTGCGGCCCGGGTCCGCCAATTCGTCCAGGTCGGGCGGCCACGCAAGGTGCAGACGGCCGATCATCACGTACTGGACAATGAAGCGCTCATCCGGGTGAAGGTAATGACCAGCGTCCCAGTTCAAGCCGTACAGGCGCAGTGCCAGCGCGGCGGTCAGCACCGCCTGCAGGGCGAGAGTTGTGGGCTGGACGTGCCGCAGCCAGCGAAGGGGGGACCGTGCCATCATCACGAAGGGCATTTTAGCGGGGCCGCTGCGACGGGTCGAGGCAAACGGGGTCGTCCCAGCAGTCTGACGAGTGAAGGTCGAGGTGAGCGTGGAGACTGCACCGGAGCGACGAGGTCGAGACGCACGCGACGGGGACGGAATCCGGGTGGTCTTCTTCGGCACTCCGGAGTTCGCCGTCCCGTCACTGGAGGCGCTGGCGACGCATCCGGCGTTCACGGTAGTGGCTGTCGTTACCCAGCCTGATCGCCCGTCAGGACGGGGGCGACGGATGGAGGCGTCGGCCGTCAAACGGAATGCCGTGGAGCTCGACCTCCCGCTCTATCAGCCACCGACGCTTCGAGATGCGGCTTCCCGGCGTCCTTTGGAGGAAATGGACGCGGACCTCTTCGTCGTGGCCGCCTATGGGCTGATCTTCGGTCCGAGGACGCTCGCCATCCCGCGAGTCGGCTGTGTCAACCTGCATGCGTCTCTCCTCCCGAACTACCGGGGGGCCAGTCCGATCAGCGCGGCCATCCTTGCCGGCGACGAGCGCACGGGCGTGTCGTTGATGGTTATGGAGCCCGGCCTCGATACGGGACCGGTCATTGCGACCGTGGATGAGGAGATACGCGCAGACGATACGACGGGGACTCTGACGGCCCGGCTGGCAGCCCGAGCCGCCGCCCTCGCAACGGAAGCGCTGCCACCCTTCGTGCGAGGAGAGACGGTGGCTCTGCCGCAACCGAGCGGTGCGACCTTGACCCGGCCGTTGACGAAGGCCGATGGATGGCTGGACTGGCAGTTGCCGGCAGAGGATCTGGAGCGCCGCGTACGGGCGATGTGGCCATGGCCGCGCGCCTGGACCACCATTGGCGCAGATCCGCTTCAAGTGCACCGGGCAACAGCGTTGCCCGGCCCTCGCATCGACGTGCCAGGAACGGTTCGAGTCGACGACGGCACGCCCGTCGTGGCCTGCGGGCAGGGAGAGATCCGTCTCGATGCGCTTCAAATGGCCGGAGGTCGGACCATCAGCGGGCCGGAGGCAGCCCGGGGCAGACGGCTGCGGGACGGGGATCTCCTAGGCACGAATCCGCCGCCGCTGCCGCCGCCACTCCTGCAAGAGGTTGACGCGTCTCTGTGACTCCTGGTAAGCGCCCCACTTCTTCCTCGCACAGTCTGCATCTGCCGCAGAGACGTGGGGATGCTCGTCTCACAAGTTGTTGTGCCGGCGGAGTAGCGAGACGCTGATTCTGATACGGGTTGTGAGACGGCCGATCAGGCGTGGAACGACCGGGTGACGCCTCTGTCCGAGATCGTGTCGGAAAGGGGCGTTTACGAGGTAACATTACATGAAAAAGGAGACTGCCTTTCATAACTTTGGTAGAGAAACTAAGACCACAACCCGAAGAGCGATATGATCCGCCTAACAGAATGGGTCAAGGAGAGGAGGCACTGATGGATCCTCGGCAAGTACAAAGTATGCTGGAGCGGGTGTTCGCGCGAGACATCGAGGATGGGACGATCGAGGAATCCTCGTATAAAGAGCCAGTGGCACATATTGTTATTGGATTTATCGGTTCTGGAAAAACAACATTTGCTAGAAAACTTGAAAA
>JAUJMG010000145.1 GCA_030446955.1 Thermomicrobiales bacterium | reverse complement strand
GCTACTCCGGAGCCACTTGGAATCGCCCATTCAGACCCTCCGATGCGGCCCCGGCGCGGCGTCGACAAAGACGCGGCGAGCGCGCGGGGCAGGGAGATAAAAGTATAGCATCGCGCCCCTTACGGCTCCGTTTCGTTGAGGGTCGCCGGGTCGAGGACCGCGACGTAGGGCAGGTTACGGTAGCGGCCCGCGTAGTCGAGCCCATACCCCACGACGAACTCGTCGGGGATGGTGAAGCCAACCTGGTCCACCTGAACAGATGCCGCCTCGGCCTTGACCTTCTTGAGCAGGGCGACCACGCGAATATCCTTCGGATTCCGCCGTCCCAGCACATCGAGCAAGTACTGAAGAGTCAGCCCGCTATCGACGATATCCTCGACCACGAGCAGGCGGCGCCCCTCGATCTCCTCTCCCAAATCTTTGAGGATCCGCACCACCCCGGAGCTCTTGGTGCTGGCGCCGTAACTGGAGACCGCCATAAAGTCGATCACTACGTGAATGCTCATCGCCCGCATTAGGTCGGTCATGAAGGTGACGGCCCCGTTGAGGACCCCGACCAGGAGCGGCTCGTCCTTCCCGTAATGGGCGTCCAACTCCGCTGCCATCTCCCGGATGCGGGCCTGGAGACGCTCCTCGTCTATCAAGATCCGGGCAACCCCTCGCCCCCTCGGCTGGTCCAGATTCACGCCCCCTCCATTCGCGTCGCAGTGATCCTTACCGGCTCGCCCGCTCCCGCAGCGTCCTTTTCAAATGCGGGCAGCGGCACACCGACCACCAGATGAACAGCGCCCCCCGTCGCGACGCAGACGAGCCGGCGCCGAATCAGCGTCGACACCTTCCCAGCGGTGAGCCAGTCGCCAAGTTTACGCCCGGAACAGGCCCAACGATCACCGGGCCGTGGCGGACGCAACTCGACTTGCCACCCAGGGAGGACGGCACTCGCGGAAAAATCAGCTGCTTCACCCTCTTCGTCCTTCCCAATCCCGTGTCGCTCCAGCGCCACCTGATATCCACCGATCAGGAGTTGGCCGGGAATCTGAATCGTGCTTCCATCGACGACTTCGACCGGGAAGAGCGGCGCCTGGAAGGCACGGGCCGCCTTTTCCACTAAGGCGGTCCGTTCCCCAACGAGAAGGCACCCTGGGGCCACAGTGACTACGCGTCCTTCTCCGATCTCCACGAAGCGGTCTCCGGTGCCACGTCCCACCAGTTCCAGGACCGCATCGACACGCTCCAGGGAAGGTCCGCTCCTCACCCCCGTCTCCGTCAACCAGCGATGAACCACACGCCGCTGGATGGCCTTCTGCTCCTGCAGGAGCGCAACAACCTCCAACCGTCCTTCCGAGTCCCGGATCTTGGCAAGCACCTCGCCCGTGATCCCGACCAGCACGGCGTCGTCTTCAGCCGCCAACTGGGAGAACCGGGCCAGGGCCGCTACAGCACCCGGCCGCAGCCCTTCGAGAACCGGGATCACGTGGAGCCGCAATGCGTTCCGCAGCAACTGGTCGTCCGCGTTACTGGGATCCTCGATCGGGTCCAGGCCAGTTGCCAGCGCATACCGCCGGACAGCGTCTTTGGTCTCCGAGAGAAGCGGTCGCCAGAGGGTCAGCGGTCGACTTCGGTCGGCGCCGACGTCCGACCACCAGGGCACAGGAAGAGTGCTCCACTCTGCCATCCCGGCCGCGCCCGAAACGCCGGCGCCTCGAAGCAAGTGGAGCAGTACAGTCTCAGCTTGGTCCTGCTCGTGATGAGCGAGGCAAACAGCCGAGGCGCCCTCCTCCCACGCCACTGACGCCAGCACCTGAAAGCGCTCCCGCCTCGCAGCCTCCTCCAAACCGGCGCCGGGATGCCGGTTAAGGGGTGGGCCAGTGACTCGTGTCGCCCGAAATGGCACACCGAGGTTGGCCGCGAGCTCTCCCGCTCGTCGCTGCTCCTGTTGCGAATCCCGTCGGATCTGGTGATCGACGTGGACGGCCACGACCCGCACGCGGGCCCGCGGGCCGATCCTGCTCAAAAGTGCCGCTAGGGCAAGGGAGTCTGGACCGCCGGAGAAACCGAGGACGAGGGACGAATCTGGCGCTAGATCGAGGTGGCGCAAGCGACGAAGCGCCCGCTGCTCGAAGCCAGACAAGCGGTCACGAGACGTTGAGAGACCGGAACGACGGTCCCTCACCGGGTGAAGCTCTGGAGTGGCATGGGAGGGGAAAACCTGGGTGCCGACGGGTGGAATCGAACCACCGGCCAAGGGCTTATGAGTCCCTTGCTCTGCCGCTGAGCTACGTCGGCCTGCCTGCGTAGCGACTGCAAGGGTAGCAAAGAGCGATTCCGCCCGTCAAATCTCATGGCACGAGCGCCCCCCGGATCAGAAACAGGTTCAACCGGCTCACCAGGCGAACCAGGAGCCGCGTCGATGCTAGACTCGTTTCCTCCGCGACCTCCATCCTCCGCCAGCTGCTGAGGCAGGTAGATGCTCGACCAAACAACTTCGCTTCGACTCCTCGACGGCCTGAACGCCGAGCAGCAAGAGGCAGTCACGACGACGGAGGGTCCCGTCCTCGTAGTGGCTGGGCCGGGCTCCGGCAAGACCCGCGTCCTCACCCACCGGATCGCCTACCTCATCGAGGAGAAGAACGTCTCCCCGGATCAAATCCTGGCGGTGACGTTTACTAACAAGGCGGCTCGCGAGATGCGGGAGCGGATCGAGCGCCTTCTCACTGGCCGCGCGGCAGACGGCCTGGTGATGGGAACGTTCCATTCCCTCGGCGTACGCTTCCTGCGCCAGAACCCCGGCGTCGTCGCCGACCGCCTCGGCCTCCTGCCCAACTTTCTGATCTACGACGACGCGGATCAACTGGACGTGGCCAAGCGGGCTATTCAGGCGGTCGGCCTGGACCCGAAGCAGGTGGCACCGCGCCGGATGCTCTCCCGGATCTCGGCCGCCAAGAGCCTGCTTGTTGGCCCGGACGAGTTTCTCAACCAAGCCGAGTCCTACGACGACGAGGTGATCGCCCGCGTCTACCGGGAGTACGCCCGGGCCCTCCGCAAGGCGAACGCTGTCGACTTCGACGACCTCTTGGGCCTGCCCATCCAGCTCTTTGATGAAGCTCCTGGCCTCCTTGAGCGCTACCAGGAGCGCTACCGCTACCTGCTGGTCGACGAGTACCAGGACACCAACCGGGTCCAGTATGTGCTGATCGCGGCCCTGGCCGACAAGCACCGCAATCTCTTCGTCGTCGGTGACCCCGATCAGTCCATCTATGGCTGGCGGCAGGCTGACATCCGCAACATCCTCGACTTCGAAAAGGACTACCCCGACTCGACCCGGATCCACCTGGAGGTCAACTACCGCTCCACCGGCCGCATCGTCCAAGCGGCCGACCGCGTGATCCGGGAGAACACTCAGCGTATCGACCGCAAGCTGCGCACGGAGAACGAGGACGGCCCGCTTGTCGTCTTGCGGGAGCTGAGCGACCAGCAGCACGAGGCCCAGTTCATCGTCGGCGAGATCCGGCGTCTCACGAAGACGCAGGGCCTTTCGGAGGATAGTTTCGCGATCATGTACCGCACGACGGCTCAGAGCCGGGTGCTGGAGGAGGCCTTCCGCGTCAGCGACATCCCCTATCGAATCGTCGGCGGAGTTCGTTTCTACGACCGAAAGGAGGTCAAGGACGTCCTTGCCGTGCTGCGCCTGCTGCATAACCCGGCCGACGACGTGAGCCTCAACCGGATCATCGACAACATGCCCATTGGTCGCGGAATCGGCCCTCGGGCAGTCGAGGCAGTCCGGACCTGGGCTTTGCTCCACGACCGGCAGACAGTCGACGGGTTCGCGGCCCTTGTTCCCTCCATCGCACCATCGGAGACGGGACCGGAGCTCACGGGCGGTGCCCGCACCGCCGCCCAGCGCTTCGGCGCCGTCTACGCCGCCTTGCGTGAACAGAAGGGACAGCTCACTCTCGCCTCCCTCTTTGACGCCATCGTCGAGCGGACCGGCTACCAGGCATCCTTCGACCATGAGAGCGAGGAGGAGATGCAGCGCTGGGCCAACGTGCTGGAGCTGCGCGCCGACCTGGAGAAGTACGACATCGTCGAACCGGAGGAAGCGCTCGCCACCTACCTTGAGCAGGTCGCCCTGGTCGCCGACGTCGACAGCATGGACGAGACGGGACGCGGCCACGTCACCCTGATCACCCTCCACTCTGCGAAGGGCCTTGAGTTCCCGGTGGTCTTCATCGCCGGCGTGGAGGAAGGCCTCATCCCGATCAGCCGCGCCGTCGAGGCAGAGTTCCACGACCCGCTCCCGCTTGAGGAGGAGCGGCGCCTCTTTTACGTTGGCATCACCCGCGCGCAGCGGCTCCTCTACCTCACCCACGTCGGCAATCGCCTCAGCTACGGCCGATATCAGGCGGGCGTCGCGTCCCGCTTTTTGACCGCGATCCCGGAGGAGTGTCTTCAGGCGGTCGGTCGCGTCTCCTCAAACCGGTCGAGCCTCCGGCTGCAAGACCGAGTCCGAGCCAGTGCGGAGCCATCGTGGACAGCGACCCCCGGCCGCCCCGCGCCCGCTCCAACCCCGCTGCCCGATTACCAGATCGGACAACGTGTCTTCCACGCCAAGTTCGGGGAAGGCCGCGTCATCGAGGTGGTGGCAAAGACAGACGACCAGGAAGTCGCGGTCGAGTTTGCTCGTCACGGCCGCAAGCGCCTCATGGCCAGTTTCGCGCGCCTGGACGTCATCGCGTAGCGCCGCACCGCGGGACCCAAACCTGACGGGGCCGGCCGTCACGACGTAAGCCGCGGCCGCCGGTCGCGGCCCAGCCTCGCCAAAACACCACAACACTCTTCGTTCGTCAACGCACGGGCCACAGGAGCGTCCGTACGACGTGTACAATCTCTACCAGGCGAGTCGCTTATCGCATTCTGGGAGTCCACCATTCCGACCAAGGCGCCGACCACCATCCGGGATCTCCTGGAGACGAGGGAAGCCTCCTGGCTTGCACCGGCCGCCACACGCAGTACTGATGCGGCTCGGGACTACAGCGAGGAGCCCTCCACCGTCCGCGCCGCGTTCCAGCGGGACCGGGACCGGATCATCCACACCAAGAGTTTCCGACGCCTAATGCACAAGACCCAGGTCTTCATCGGGCCGGTCGGTGACCACTACCGCACGCGCCTAACGCACACCCTGGAGGTGACTCAGATCGCGCGCACTATTGGCCGCGCGCTCCGCCTCAACGAGGATCTTATTGAAGCGATCGGTCTCGGCCACGACCTCGGACACACCCCTTTTGGACACGCCGGAGAAACCGCTCTCGCCCAGATACTGCCGGGCTTCCGCCACAACGAGCAGAGCCTCCGAATCGTTGAGGTGCTGGAACGCGATGGTCGCGGGTTGAACCTGACCAAGGCGGTGCGCGACGGTATCCTTCGCCATTCCAAGCCCCGTTCCGGCATCACCGGGACTGCGAGTGGAAGACCGGCCACGCTTGAGGGCGAGGTTGTGAAAATCGCCGACGGGGTGGCCTATATCAACCACGACCTTGACGACGCCATCCGCGCCGGTCTCGTTGCCACGGGGGACCTTCCGCCTGAGGTGCAAACCGTCCTTGGCGAAGCTCATGCACGGAGAATCAACACCCTGGTCTGTGACATCATCGAGCATTCGGACTCCGATTCCGTACCCGGCTCGATTTCCATGTCGCCACCAGTTCGCCGGGCAGCAGACGCCCTTCGAAATTTTCTCTTCGACCAGGTCTATACGCCGCTCAACGAGCGGCCGGACACCCTTCGGGCGCAGCACGTCGTCCACGCCTTATTCGCGCATTTCCTGGAGGACCCGGACCGCATTCCCGCCGACTACCAGCGCCCCGTCCCCCATGATCCCGCTGAGCGGCAGGTGGCGGACTTCATTGCGGCCATGACCGACCGTTACGCCATTGAATGCTACGAGCGTCTCTTCGTTCCCCGTGCCTGGTCCGTCTAGCGTCTGTGCACGCACCATCACCTGAGAGGTAGGACATGGCCCGGGACGCCGTCGCTGAGGTCCGCGAACGGACCGACATCGTAGAACTCATCTCTTCCTACGTGCCGCTGACCCGGGCGGGGCGGAGCTACAAAGGTCTCTGCCCATTTCACCAGGAGAAGACGCCATCCTTCGTCGTCTTTCCGGATTCCCAGAACTTCCACTGTTTCGGTTGCGGCAAGGGGGGGGACGCCTTCACGTTCTACATGGGCCAAGAGAACGTGGAGTTCAAGGAGGCCCTGCAGGAGCTTGCCCGACGCGCTGGCGTTCAACTCGCCTCCGTGCCCACCGTCGCGCCTGAGGTCGACGCGCACCGTCAGCGTCTCATTGAAGTCAACGAGCTGGCCGCTACCTTCTTTGCCAACGTGCTGACCAACAGTGAAGCCGGCGCGCCGGGGCGGGAGGTAGTCAACCAGCGGGGGCTCTCCAGCGAGATGGTCGACCGCTTCCGCCTTGGCTACGCGGTGGAAAGCTGGGATGGCCTTCTCCGGTTCCTCACCTCTCGCAACGTAGACCCAGCCCTCGCAGCTGAAGCCGGCCTGCTCCAGACCCGGGACGGCGGCGGCCACTATGACCGCTTCCGCGGCCGCTTCATGTTCCCGATCCGTGACCGCGAAGGACGGGTGGTCGGGTTCGGTGGGCGGATCGTGGGCGAAGGCCAACCGAAATACCTCAACTCCCCCCAAACTGCCATCTTCGACAAGAGTGCGCTCGTCTATGGCCTGGACCTGGCTAAAGAGGAAATCCGCAAGCGAGACCGGGTCGTGATCGTCGAGGGGTACATGGACGCCATCGCGGCCCACCAGTTCGGGCATGGGAACGTGGTGGCCGCCATGGGCACCGCCCTGACCGAAGGGCAAGTCGCGCAGGTGAAGCGCCTCTCCAAACACATCGTGCTTGCCCTCGACGCGGACGCAGCCGGTCAACTCGCCACTGTGCGGAGTATCGAGACCATGCGCGGGGCGCTGGATCAGGAGGAGGTTCCCGTCCCAGATGCCAACGGCATTGTTCGCTTCGAACGCAAGCTCAACGCGGAGATCTCCATCGTCCACCTACCGGAGGGCAAGGATCCGGACGAACTGATCCGGCGCGCACCGGAGAGCTGGCCGAAGGTCGTCGCCCAAGCCAAGCCCTTCCTGGACTTCTTCATCGACGCCGTCTCCGCCTCGACCGACCCCAACGACGCGCGAGCGAAGGCCGAAGCTGTGGCGAGGGTGGCGCCGGTCCTCCAGCAAGTGCCGGATCGCGTCATGCTCTCCCATTATGTCTCGCTCCTCGCCGCGCGGCTTCGCTTGGACGAGCGAGTCGTCCTCTCAGAAGTTCGCCGAGCGACACTCCGGTCACCGGCCGCAGCCGCCGTGGCGCCTGCCGCAGCGGCTCGGCGCCCGGCGAGAATCACCACGGAGGATCACCTCATGGCGATCCTGCTGGCCCATCGCTCGCTGTGCCGGGAGATCTTAGCTAGGGTTCGTCCGGATGAGGTGAGTGACAGCCGGAACCGCGAGCTGCTCCGCTTTCTGCAAGACCCGTCAATCCCGGACCTTGACCCCATGCAACTCGTGGTCGGCCTCGATGACTCGCTCGTCGATCACGCGGAGCGCTTATTGGCCACGCTGGAGGGCAAGCCAGAGCAACTTCCTGGCCGGATCCAGCACGACGCTCATCAGACGTTGGAGAACCTTGGCCGCGAGCGATTGGCCTTTCTCATGCGCCAGTTGCAAGGGGAGATTCAGGTGGCCGAGAAAAGCGGCGATGTGGCAGAGGTCCGAGCCCTGCAAGCACGGATCGCCGCACTCTACGTCCGGCACCGAGAGTTCTACCCGCCGGTCAGCCCCTACTTCCGGGACACCCGGAACGCTCACCCGGTCCCGTAGTGGATAGGTACGCCTGTCTTCGCCCGGGCAGCCACGGCTCACTCCACTAGGGAGGGCTCCTCATTTACCCCGCCGAGCAGAAACAGGATCTGGCGGTCATACCAGCGAGCTCTCACCGCACGTTAGCCATCAGGTCCGTGCACCGCCTCCAGTGCGGCCAGCAGCGCTCCGTCGTCCTCTGGAAGCACCGTTCGTAGGTCAAGCAGGACCCAGTCGCCGTCGATGCGTCCGAACACGGGCACGTTTCCGGTGCGGAGCCGTCGCGCCAAGGCGTCCGCGGAGCCGCCGTCGACCCGCGGTGCCTCCACCGCGAGTGCAACACTCGGCAGAGTCTCACCGGGGAGCGCGCCACCCCCGACTGTGGCATCAACCGGCAGCACCTCGCTCGCGAGCGACAGCCGCCCGCGAAGACGCTCCGCCCGGTCCCGAAGTTCCTCCGGCCTTGCCGCGATCATCCGCCACACCGGCACCCGTTGTACCGCTGTCCCATCTGCGTAGTGACGCAAGGTCCGGGAAATCCCAGCGAGACACGTCTTGTCGGCCCGGACGGCGCGAGCGAGCGGGTGCGCCGCAATGCGCTCCACCAGGTCTCGCCGGCCTAGGATCAATCCTGCTTGGGGACCGCCAAGCAACTTGTCCCCGCTCGCCGTGACGATCCCCGCCCCGCGTTGGATGCTGTCAGCGATCGTCGGCTCAGGTCGAAGACCGAACGGCCCCGTGGACAACAGCGCTCCGCTGCCCTGGTCATCGATGAGCGGGACCCCTCGGGCGGCGGCAATCTCTGCCAGCTCCTCTATCGTGGCCGAGTGGGTGAAGCCTGTGACCTGGAAGTTGCTCGGATGGACCTTCATCAAGGCCGCTGTCCCGTCGTCTATGGCGTCCTCATAGTCCCGGGCATAGGTCCGGTTCGTCGTCCCAACCTCAACCAAGGTGGCGCCGCTCTGGCGCAGGACATCCGGAATCCGAAACCCGCCGCCAATCTCCACGGCCTCGCCGCGAGACAAAATTACGCTGCGACCCGCCGCTAAGGCGCTGAGTACGAGGAGGACTGCCGCGGCGTTGTTGTTGACGACGAGCGTTGCCTCCGCTCCGGTGAGCAGACGCATGAGGTCGCTCACCTCCC
>JAUJMG010000634.1 GCA_030446955.1 Thermomicrobiales bacterium | reverse complement strand
CTCTCGACGGCAAGCGCAGCCTAGCGTATGACTTGACGGACAATTGGACAACCGGCCTGATCGCGAAGATTGCCTGATCCAGAAGGATGAACCCACACCATGAGTGATACAACGCCGTCGACGAGACCTCCCCGGGTGGTCGTCACCGGGGCGGATGGCCTGATCGGGCGGTTCGTGATCGACGCCTGGCGGGAAAGTGGCAAGTACGAGCCGGTAGGAATCGCCCGTCGACCGGGACCTTACGCAGATGTCATCGGGGACATCAGCGCCCTGGAGCCACTGGTCGACGCCTTCCGGGGCGCGGACGCGATCGTCCACCTGGCGGCGACCTCCGCCGTTGGCTCATCCTGGGACGCCGTGCTGCCCAGCAACCTGATCGGCACCTACAACGTGTTCGAGGCGGCCCGCCTCGCCGGTGTCGAGCGGGTCGTCTTCGCGTCGTCCAACCACGCGATCGGCACCTACGAGACGGAGAACGCGCCTGACCTCTATGCGCTCGACGACGGGCGCGTCTGGGACCACACGGCCGAGATCCGGCCCGACTCGCTCTACGGTGTCTCCAAGGTCTACGGCGAGGCGATGGCGCGCTACTACGTCGATCACCACGGCCTCCGGGCATTCTGCCTCCGGATCGGTGGCGTCCGCTCGCCGGACGACCCCTCTCACCCCGCGAATCTCTGGGCCCCCGAGCTCGATGCCGACGAAGCGACGCTGGCGGCGCGACGGCGAACGAGGGCCGTCTGGCTCAGCGAGCGCGACTGCGTGCAGCTGATCGAGCGCTGCCTGGAAACGGACCATCGCTGGGTGCTCTGCTACGGCATCTCCGACAACCCGCGTCGCTTCTGGGACATCGAGCACGCGAAGGAGGTCCTTGGCTACAGCCCGGAGGACAGCGCCCCCGCCGAGATCCTGCCCGACCGTGGCTGACCGCATGACGGATGCAGGGAGCGTACCGGCCGGATTCGGGTTCCATGCCCGCCTGATCGCCGTCGGCTTGCGGCCGTTCGTCTACCGGATCGGGGGCTTCGAGGACCCGGGCGTCGCAATCCGTCACCGTGAGTTGCCACTCGTCGGCACGCCGCTGATCCTCACCTTCGGTGCCCCATACGAGCTAAGCACGGCCGCTGACCCCGATCGTCCCGCCGTCACGCGACCGGCGTTCGTCGCCGGACTTTATCACCGCTACACCACATCGAGAGCAACTGGTCCCAACTGGTCTATCCAGGTCGACCTCTCGCCGATCGGGGCGTTCCGGATCCTTGGGCTTCCACTCGGCGAGCTCACCGATCGAATCGAGCATCTGACCGACGTCCTCGGTCCCGACGCCCGCCAGCTCATCTCCGAACTCGAGATCACCAAACACTGGGACAGGCGGCTCGATCTGGTCGAGGCGTTCCTGCTCCGGCGGCTCGAACGAGGGCGGGCAGAGACGCCGGGCATCACCTGGGCCTGGCGGCAGCTCGCCTCGTCACATGGGAGTCTTCCGATCGCCGGTCTGGCCGCGGAGCTTGCCTGGTCCCGGCGCCACTTCACCTGCACGTTCCGGCGGGAGCTGGGACTGCCTCCCAAAACGGTCGCGCGTCTACTCCGGTTCGCCCGGGCCGTGGGGCAGCTGCAGCAACATCCTCAGCGCCCGCTCGCCGATATCGCGGTCGGCTGCGGCTTCGCGGACCAGGCGCACCTCAGCCGGGAGTTCCGCGAGCTCGCCGGCATCACCCCATCCGGTCTGCGGTGGGAGCGGCCGCCTCTCGAAATCGTCCCCAAGGGCTGACGTCCCCGCGCCGGTCACATTCCTTCAAGACGCACCCGAACGAGTTCGCCAGACTGGGAACCGGGGAGGACGCGCCACGCTCGCGGGAGCGACGGTCGCCCTCCGAAATGGAGGTTCAACATGAATACCGGGACAACGTTCTTCTTTACTCTGCGCTACCGGGATGCGCGGCGCGCGTACACCTGGTTGAGCGACGCTTTTGGGTTCGGGCCGGGCGCCATCTATCCCGAGAGCGGGGACAGGGTGGATCACGCGGAGATGTATGTCGGTTCGGGCGGCATCATGTTTGGGCAGTCGAGCGGGACACAGGCATCGGGGGCCGCTGCCGATGCGGCCGATCGGCCAGGGGTGTATGCCGTTGTCGATGACATCGATGCTCACTACGAGCGGGCGAAGGCGGCCGGCGCCGAGATCACACGGGAGCTGCGCGACACGGAATACGGATCACGGGAATACACGGCGCTGGACTTCGAGGGCAACCCGTGGTCGTTTGGCACATATCTGCCCCGGCGCCCGGCTCCATCTCCTGATCCACGGCGAGAGGTTCGCCGGTGAGGGGTGCGTGACGGTACGGGCTGTGCGAGCATAGGGATGTCGGCCGGTCCCGGTCGGCATCCCCCTCAACGCTCGATACCTGGCATCCCGGAAGGACCCCTCTGCGTGCGCAACAATCCGTTCG
>JAUJMG010000633.1 GCA_030446955.1 Thermomicrobiales bacterium | reverse complement strand
GGAACGGTGGGTACGCCGGGATGTCACCACGCAGATGCCGAGCAAGGAGGGTCGCCGAGCGCCTTGAGCCGCGAACTACCGGGCCCAGAGGAGCGACAACCTGGGAGCCGTGCCGGAACACGCGGCAAGACCAGAACATCGATTGGACGCTTGCCACCCTCGCCCGAGCTGGACACTCGAACGACGAAGCATTCGTCGCCTGGGGCGGCGTGGTGGAGGGCGAGGACCGGTTCGTCTTCCGGTCGGCCCACCATCCGGCTCAACGAGCACTCAGGACCGCTGATGGGCTCATGGTCGTGGTCAATGGCGACTCCCTCTTCGAGTTGAACAAGCTGCTCTTCGAGAGGGGGGAGATGCTCGGCGCACAGGTACACGCCCACCCCACGGACGCTTACCACTCCGATACAGACGACTGTCTACCGGTCGCCACCCTCCTCGGGGCCATCAGCCTCGTCGTCCATGACTTCGCCCGTTACGGCCGCAGCCAGTCCGACCAATGGGCCTGGTACCGCCTCGCTGGCCCGGCGCGCTGGGAGCCCCTGGAAGCCTCTGCCAGGGTGAAAATCACGTGAGCCTCTCTCGATTCTTTGACCGGGCCGCCGATGCGGCCGTTGGCCTGGGGGTCGGCTTCACCCGAACCGCCCTGGCCGAACGACTCGCTACGACCACAGTGGCACTTGTTGCCCCGACCGACCTGCTTGACCAGCCCAGTCATGAGGCCGGGTTCCTCTTTGCCGCTGACCTCGCAGCCCGCCTGTACCCGCGCATGCCATTGCTGGTCCGGATACCTCGACGAAAGCCGCGAGCGCCCGCATCCTGGAGATCAATCCCGGCTGTGAGGTCCTCGTTGGTGAGGCGGCGGCAGAGGCCACCTTGTCGTGGGCCGGCGCCTCGGACGGGACCACCGTCTCGGTCAGCGCGGAGGGATGGAATGTGGTCGTTGACAGTGAGCCTGGTCCCCTTGTCCAGGCAGTGCCCGTAGCAGCGCTGGCCGCCGCGGCGATCGGCATGGCAGAGCTGTTCCGGATCGTCTTCGCAGACATTCTCGGGGCCCGCGGGCGGCGCAAGCCGCAGCCGGGCGCCATCAACCTGATCACCTCCGGGGAGAGCGGCGGTCACCTGCCATCCCCGGCCGGCCCTATAGCGATCGGGCGAGTTCACCTCGCCGGCGCCGGTGCTATCGGCCAAGCCTGCGCCGCGGCCCTGGCGGTGTCCGGGGTGACGGGGACACTTGTCGCAGTTGACCCAGAAGCAGTCGAACTGTCCAACCTCCAGAGGTACGTCCTAACTACCGATCAGTCGGTGGGCGAACCAAAGACAGCGATTCTGCGCAAGGCGCTCGTCCGGTGCGGCTTGGACGTCGAGGAGGTGGCGACCGCTTGGGGTGCCGACGACCGATCCGGCCCGACCGCCGATGTCGTGCTGGTGGCATTGGACACTCCCGGCGATCGAATCGCCGTTCAGGCCGGGCTTCCGAGGCTTGTCTCGAATGCGTGGACGCAGCCGGCTGATCTCGGCTGCTCTCGACACGAACGATTCGGCGTGGACCCCTGCCTGGCCTGCCTCTACTGGCCGACTCGGCCTCGCCCAAACCGCCATGAGTTGATCGCCGCGGCCCTCGGAGAGCACGAACTTCGGGTACTCACTCACATCGTCACCGGTCTACCCGTGGACGTGCCGTTGCCGGAGGGCATCATCCCAACTGTCCGAGACATCCCGGCCCCAAGCGAGGCATCGCAGTGGTCCCATCGGAGCTTGCTGGATGATGTTGCTGACGCCGCGGGCCTTGATGCGGCAGCCCGTGGACGGTGGCACGGCTGCACCATCGACCAGCTCTACCGCGAGGGCATCTGCGGCGGGGCGCTCGTCACGACGACGTTACGGGGGGTCCCTCAGGAGGTGGTTGTGCCGGTGGCGCACCAGTCCGCCCTCGCCGGTGTTCTCCTGGCGGCCCAGCTCCTTGTTGCCGTCGACCCCCAGCTTGCTGCCTTACGACCCGAGGCGACCGAGGTCCGCTACGACGTGCTCCAGGGCCTCCCCCAGGTGCTGGCACGGCCGCGGAAGATCACCAAGGGGTGTCTCTGCCAGGATCGGGATTTCCAGATCGTTTTCGGCGCCTACGAGTCCGATAACTCATAGGAGTCTCCTGCCGGCGGTCGCGCTGAGCACGTTGTCGCTGCCGATGTAGCCCTCCATCGTCTCGACGCTGCGATGGCCGGTCTGGCGCATGATCACTCGGTCCGGAGCGCCGTTCTCAGCCGCCGTGGTGGCGTGGCCTGACCGCAAGGAGCGCCTCGCCCGAAGCATCGGCTTCCGCAGGAGAACATCGACACCACCACCGCGGGCGGCAAGCTCGTCTTCCATGACGCCGGCGCCTCTCTCAGGTGGGGGCCCTCGCGCTTTCTCCGCACCAACCACCCCAGCGGCTCCTCTCCAGAGCCTCTACGGCGATCCTGTGGGT
>JAUJMG010000144.1 GCA_030446955.1 Thermomicrobiales bacterium | reverse complement strand
ATCTGGTAGAAGACGGTGTTGCAGGATTGGACCAGGGCCTGGTGGAGCGAGAGGGTGCCCTGCGCGGCAACACCCTCCTCCACGACCCAGTCATCGACGAGCTTATCGGTGCCGGGGATGGTGTACTGCGCCGGACAGTCGATCGGGGTATCGGCGCTGTAGCCGAGATGCTCCATCGCCGCGGCCATGGTGATGACCTTGAAGATAGAGCCGGTCGGGTAGCGAGCGTCCGCCGCCCGGTCGAGGATGGGCTTCAGGCTCTCGCTCCCGAGGCGCTCGCCGTCCTTCTCGGAAAAGCCAAGGACGAAGCCGTTTGGGTTGTAGGTGGGGTGGCTGACCAGAGCGAGCACCCCACCATTGCGCGGGTCGATAATCACGGCGCTGCCCTTCTCGCCGCCCTCGATGCCGTCCCGGAGGGCCTTGTCCACGGCGAGTTGGAGGTCGCGGTCGATGGTCAGCACGATGTCCTTGGCTGGGACCGGCTTGCGAGAGGCGATCTCTTTCCGCACCTCCCAGGTCTCGCACTGGTTGACAGTAAGCCTGCCACCGGGCTTGCCGGTCAGGAGGTCGTTAGCACCCGCCTCAAGGCCGGTGCGGCCGACCCAATCCCCCTCTGCCAGGGAGCTGCTCTCGTCATTGGCGAGGTCATCCCCATTGACCAGGCTGATGTAGCCGGTTACGTGTGCGGCCTTCTCACCGAGGGGGTAGACGCGACCAACCCCCGGCTGGACCCGCGCGCCCTTGAGCGGGGCGATCTGATTCAACAGTTCCTCGCTGCGGCTCTCAGGGAACTTCTTGAGCGGCACGAACCATTCGGGTTGGGCGTTCGCGTAGGCCGCCTTGATGTCCTCCTCGGCCATCTCAAGCAGCGCGCTGAGATCGCGGAGCAGGGTTGCCTCGTTCTCGATCTCACCCGGAACGATGCCGACCTCGCTGATCGGTCCGTCGTAAGCAAGCGGGTCGCCGTCGCGGTCGAGGATGGCTCCTCGCTTGGGCTTCTCGGCCACGTAGTCAACACAACCATCGGTGCCGAGGTCACGGAAGATGAGGGAGGGGGTCCATGCCACCTTCCAACTCCCGTCCTCTTTCACCAGTGCAACACGATTCTCCTCGACGATGGGGCCGACCTTGCCAGACTCCATCTCCACTTTGATCGGGACTTCAGACTGAAGATTCGGCTCGCCGGTGATGGACACCTTGACGGCGGTGAGGCCAGCCCGATCGGTGATTCCCTCATAACGCTCAATGAACCTGTTGCGGGTGATCGACTTCTGGGCCCCATCACTGAGCAGGTCGTAGAGACCGTCGTAGTCGCCCGCGCTCCAGCGAGCGGCGTAGGCCTCAACGACCTCGACCGGGGAAGCGGACTCCGCGATCTCGACGGATGCTTGCGGAGATGGCGTCGCCGGCGTCGCCGCCACGGCAGCGGCCTGATCCTGAGGTGCCGGTGCCGGCGTCGTCGCCGACGCGACGGGGCTTGAGTCGGATGCACCCGGCTGGGCAGGGGTTGGGGTTGGCAGCGGGTTGGCCGTGGCGGTCGCCGTGCTCCCGACCAAAGCTACGGCAGCATCAGTCGGGACGCGGGGATCTTGCCCGGTGAGACGATCCACCCCGGGTACATCGACGGTCTGGACATCGAGCACTCCGCCCCGGGCCAGGACCACGCCGGTGGCACCGAGGGCGGCGACGATCAGACATGCAAAGAGCCACGGCCAGCGTGGTGTGCTGCGACGTGCGGCGTAAGGGGAGTGGTAGCGCGACACGCGAATCGGTCCTTCCCTGTGCTGGAGGCGGTGCTGTGGGCGAAGATCCTTCTGCCTGACGGCCGATCTCCGTCGCCGCTAACCAGCGCAACAGCCGGGGCCACGACAGCCGCTCACGTCCGGCAACGAAGCGGCGACCGCGACGGTGCGTACGGGAGCGGGAATCAGCGGGGGCGAGCGGTCTGAGCGGCGAGCCGCCGCGACCAAGCGGGCGTCAGGGGAACAGGTATCGACGGGTGGTAACGAGCGATGCTCCTCTCCATGCTGCCAGCCGGTGGGCCTCCCGTCAAGGTATCTCAGGGGCGTCGCTCGATCGTACGTACAGCTCGACCAGTCGTGGGCCAGAAAACGCGACGCTCGGATCACCTGCACCCGCTGACTTAATGAACGCGTGGATTCCTTGCTCGGTTTCACGGGGTGCGATCTGAGCTGGCCGATTCCTCTAGGTAACACGGAGACCATGGAATGGAGGGGGCCAGGAACCGGGGGAAGCTGGTCATGACGGGTCTCATCAGGCTCCCAGGGTCGCGGCACGCGGCTTGCCCGTCCTTCGCCTGGCACAGCGTTGGTGCCCGCGTTGGCGATGCACGCCGGACGGGTCTGAAACAGAGGGAGCGGAACGTGGCGGCAATCGATCCAGTC
Organism: Thermomicrobiales bacterium; assembly: GCA_030446955.1. Lineage (GTDB taxonomy): Bacteria > Chloroflexota > Chloroflexia > Thermomicrobiales > UBA6265 > LC2-1. The sequence goes on along the minus strand of JAUJMG010000144.1, from coordinate 6,693 downwards.
AAGCAGATCTCATCGCACGAGTTCGAGAGTGATTTCGTCCTTGATCTTCCACGCGCGCTGGAGCGATTTGCGGCACTCCCGCCGTCGACGGTCGCACCATACCTAACTGTGACGCTGGACTGGCAGCCGGACGGGAACCAGCCAAACCGGCGCCCGGGTCGCCAACACTTCGATCAAGAGGCGGCGGCGCTCATGGAGGGGCGCGAAGCGCACGATCCAGCGACGGAGAGCCTCCGGGCAGATCTGGAGCAGATCACCTCCTTTCTCGATGGAGATCTGCCTCCCTCCTGCCGGGGCGTGGCGGTCGTGGCCTGCCATGCGGCGGGTGTCTTCGAGGCGGTTCCGCTCGGTCTTCCGCTGCCCAACGCGATGACGCAGGGACCGACGCCGGCCCTTGCCTCACTCGCGCGCTTGGCGGAGGACAACACGACCTATGCGGTGCTCCTGGCGGACCAGCGGGAGGCGACCCTCTCCTTGATCACCCAGGGCCAAACGGAGCGGGACGTGGAACTGACGGGGACCGACTTTCCGCGCCACCAATCCCAGGGCGGCTGGTCCCAGCGGCGGTACGAGCGGCGCGCCGAGGAGCGGATCAACGCATTCGCCCGCACGATAGCCGAAGAGACCCAGAAGGCGATGGATGAGCGGGGCGTCCAGACGCTGGTCTTGGCGGGTGACGAGGCCATCACCCCAGCCCTGAATGGCGCCTTCCACCAGACGGTCCAGGACCGCATCGTTGGAACCATCCCCTTCGACATCCGTGGGAACGAGCAGGAGTTGATCGACGCGACCCTGCCGCTGGTCGAGCAGGCGGAACGGGAGCGGGAAGCGGCCGCGGTCCGGGCCGCGAAGGATGGCGTCGGTGCTGGCGGCGCCGGCGCTGGCGGTCCGGAGGATGTCCTGACAGCTCTCCAGACCGGCCAGGTGATGACTCTGGTGATGGCAGATGACTTCTCGGCGCCTGGCTGGGCCGACTTCACCTTTCCCGTCTACGGGACGGGTGAGGTTCCGGCGGAGCACCCCGCTGGAGGAGATATCGCGAACATCGTCCCGGTTGCGCTGGAGGAAGAGATGATCCGGCTCGCGGTGCAGACCGGGGCCGAGATTGAGATCGTCAAGACGAGCGTTCCGGTCGGCATGGATGAACTGGCCGACATTCCGGATGCGGACGCCGCTCAGCCACGCTCGGACACGGCACTGGAGCTGGACGAGTTCGGCGGCGTCGCGGCAGTACTCCGGTTCGCCCTCGACGCGGGTCAATCCACCGCGGACTTGTAAGGACGCTCAGACAGCGTCACACCAAGCAATTGCGTGAGAAGGAGGACGGGAGGGGCGATGTCGATCTGACCCCTCCCGTTCTTCTTGCACCGGGTGCGGCGTCCCATCCGTTCCTCGCGATGAGGTCCATGAACGGCGGTTCCAATGCGGAAGAACGCATCTCGGCGCCCGCCCACTCCGTCTTGCAGCGAACGTCATGCACCCTGTGACGATCCCTTCCTCAGATCGCCTCGTCCTCCCAGGGGCGCAACAACGGCCGGCGCGGCTTACGCGGTTAATTGCCGCGGGCGGGTGCGGGCGTTAACTGGGTGCGGGATCAGCTTAGGATGAACGGCGGCAGGGACCGGATGGCGCAACGATGATCGTCGGCGGAGAGAAGAGGCGATGCGAATGGTGAAGCTTCTCCGCGGCCTCGCTCACCGCTTGGTACTTCTGGCATCACTGACCTCGATCGCCCTTAGCCTCTGGCTGCTCGCGGTCTTCGCGTTCTTTGAGGAGACTGCCGAGGAGTTTACGATCGGGCTTCGGCCAGCCCAGTTCTATCAAGAACTGAACGACGACGACCTGGACGATACCCAGCGAAAGAACTACGCGCCGATCTTTGGCATCGCCCACAACTCCGGTGGGGCCGTCGCCGCGACGCTGGAAGCGCTGGTATACGGGGCGGACGTGATCGAGGTCGACGTGGTTTCGCTCGATGGGCGGCTCTACTCGGCCCACCTGCCGCCGACGCCCTTCCCCTTCATCGGGGTGCGGGCGTTCCGAGGCCCGCCACTTGAGCGGATCTGGACGGCCGCGGGGCGGGCGGACGTGATCAAACTGGACCTGAAGGAATCATCTCCCGAGTTCCGTGACCTGCTGTTCGCGTTTCTGGAGCGTTACCGTGGCAGTCAGCAAGTCCTGGTGGCGACCAGGAATGTGCCGACCCTGGAAGCTCTGGCGGCACGAGCACCATGGGTGTTCCGGCTCCTGAGCGTCGCGGACGAGGGCACCCTGAGCACCCTCCAGAGCAATCCGGATCTGGTGACGCTCATCGACGGCGTCACCATCTACGATCCACTCGTGACGACCGAGACCGCGGCGTGGCTGACCCAACTAGAGCTTTTCGTGGCGGTCTGGACGGTCAACGACCTCGATCGGACCAACGAGTTGATCGAGTACGGAGTCGATGCCATCACGACCGACAACCTCGCCATCATCGCCTTGCTCAGCGGTCAGGGTCAAGGTGAATCTCGCCTGGTGCGACCGGATCAACAGCGCCCCCAAGGAAGCAGTAGCCCCAGCGCAACGCCGAGCCCACAAGCCACCAACAGCGCCCACGCCAACCGTATCCTTGTGCGCCACACGAGAAGATCCACTTCAACAGGCAGGTAGTTCACGGCCACGAAGAGAACCAGCAGAGGAAGGATCAGGCCCAGGACTAACAGCCACACTGTCCAATGACGGCCTGCTCGCCCCCGCCTGTCTCCCATGCCAGCCTCACCGCGTGATGACCGTGCCGCTCATCCCGTCGCCATCCGGCTCGTCATCCTATCCGCGCTTCTTATCAGGATCAATCGACAGCGACACGGCGGGCAGCGATACCAGCAACAAGGTTTCTCCGTGTCATCCCTTGTCGTTGCTTCGCATGGCCGTCACGCCATCCTGAATCCGGAGCGGGGGAAAACCGACGATGTCGTAGGTGGCGGAGGCGATGCCGATGCCGGCGGCGTCAAGCTCCCGCAGGATCTCGCGGCTCATCGCGTCCTTGACATCGCGTACGCCGCGGACCTCGGTCACGAAACGCACCGTCAACTCCAGCCAGTTGTCGGTAATGCGGTAATAGACCCGCGGCTCCGACCCCGTCGTTTGCACGAAGTAGCGCCCCTGCATCGCCTTGAGCGCGGCCTCACTCGCCGCACGGATCCCCACCGTTTGGCGCTCAGCCGCGTCCAACAGGATCCGCTCGACACGCGACCGGTCGGCATCATAGGGAATCGGGATGGTGATCTCCTCCCACAGGTACGGGAAGTCGCGGGTGTAGTTGTAGATCGGCTCGTCGAAGATTTTGTCGTTGCTGACGGTGACCACGCGCCCGGTGTACTGCCGGCTGCGCACCCACATCGGCGGGTCCGCCCCCTGCACCGAGGGCGGCTGGCCCATCTCCATGATCGTGGTTTGGATCAACCCCAGCGCAATCACGTCGCCACGCACGCCGCCCATGGTGATTCGGTCTCCAACCGTGAAGTTGTTGCCACGCAGGATGACAAAGTACCCCGCCACCGCAGTGACGACCCGCTGGAGCGCGAAGGCCAAGCCAGCTGTGACCAACCCCAGAGCGGTGGTGAGACGGGTCGGGTCATCGAACCAGACCGAGAGGACTCCCAGGACCAGGAGCAGAGTCGTGGTGACGTTGATCGTCTGGCGCGTCCAGAACCGGGTCTGCTCGTTGCCGCGGCCACGAAGCAGCACACGAGCCAGAATGTGGAGCGCGCGGCGCAGGAGGACAACGACGGCGACGAACGCCAGCGTGAGCAGCAGCTTCGTGCCGTTCTCGGCATTGACACCGACGAACTTGATCCCGAAGATCTCCAACTGCCTCCCCTTTTATCAAGCAACGATTGGCAATGACCGCGAGCAGCACTGGTATAGGATAGGGGAGTCTGCTGGCGTGGCGGACGCCGATGCTACTTAGGCCCCGAGGGGGAAGGAGGGACGTCACATGCTTCGCAGAACAGTCGCCAGCCTGGTGTCTGTCGTGAGTCTTCTTGGACTCCTCGCCGTCGGCCGGGCACCCGACCTCATCGCACAGGAAGGCTCGCCGATGGCAAGCCCCGCGGCGACCCCATTCAGTCTGGCTGAGGTGGTCCTGCGGGACGTATCGGGGGCAGAGGTCGGAATTGCCACATTCGCGGAAGCGCCGGACGGATCGGTATCGGTGGGCGTTGGGGTTCAGGGGCTGACGCCCGGCGAGCACGGCATCCACGTCCACGAGACGGGCATTTGCGACCCGACTGGAGACCAACCCTTCGCGTCGGCCGGAGGTCACTTCAACCCAACTGGGGAGACCCACGGTTCGCCGAGCGGTGACGTGCCGGCGATGATCAACGCCACCCCGGTAGGTTCCCCGGTGCCTCGGGGATCGCACGCTGGTGACCTGGGGAACATCGTGATCGACGATGCAGGGATGGGGCGCCTTCAGATCGAGACCGACCGGTTCACCCTCGCCCCAGGACCGACCTCGCTCGCTGATGCCGATGGCAGCGCGCTCGTCATCCATGCAGACCGTGACGACATGATCACGGACCCAACTGGAAACAGCGGTGGACGTATTGTGTGCGGCGTAGTTGCCGCCCCACAGAACGGTGCCCCGATGACAGGGTCGCCGGAAGCGGCAACACCGGCATCCTAACGGCACCGGAACACGTATGGCGAAGGTCGCTGGCAGCATTCCCAGCGACCTTCGTGCATCCTGATAGCCCCACCCTCCGGAACCGCCTCCCCGGCCCGCGCATCTGTGCAGCACGCCTCTGGCTCCCCCCTGATCTACGAGACATGAAGCCGACTCAGTGGGTCTCACGAGTACGTCGCAGAGCTAGTGTCAGGTTCGATAGGGACGATAATCATCGCGAGGGAGGGTACCCGCGACCGGCTCGACGAGCCCTCGGCAGTGAGAAGAGGATCTGCCGGAGACAAACCGAAGGAGGAGCACGATGGATTGTGCGCGCCAGCAACAGCAGCGGGCTACACCCATCGATGGATTCCCACTGGCGGGGAGCGAGCCTCCAGCCACCGAGAGCCATACTCAAACCGCACCGGTGGAATCGGCACCTGAGTTACAAGACTTGCTACGGCAGATGGAGGAAGCCGTCGCCACGGGTGACGCCGCCTTCTTCGACCAGCACGTCTCCTCCCGGCGTCGTCTTTCTTGGGACCGATCCTGAGAAGTGCTGGACAGACGTGCCGGACCTCCTTCGGGCAGTGACAGCCCAACATGAGGCCGGCCTGACGGTGGTCCCCGGCAATCCGATGGCCTCTCGGGCGGGAAATGTCGCCTGGGCGGTCGACCGTGATGCCCGGTTCCAGGTCGGCCACCGCGAGGTCCCCTTCCAGCTCACCGCGATCTGGCACCGAGAGGATGACGCGTGGCGGATGGTCCACTTCCATGCCTCCCCCGGTGACCAACGCGGAGGTCATTGGTATGGACCTTCCCGCCTAGGGTTCCACGCCCAAGCCTCCCCATGACATGGGGTACCCCCGTGGGCAGCATCGGTGGCCGACGGCACGGCGTTCTCGGGTCGTTAGCGTCTCGCTTGGGACCTGACCGGCAAAGCCGCCGCCCGGCCGGTCCCGGTGGGGCGAGGCGTGTGCGAGGACAGCCAGGCTGCTATCTTCATCGCGTCTGCAACCGTACCCGCCCTAGACCTCGAAAACGGACGGATGTGTACACGATGGCGTTTCTCCCGTTCCTCATTCGTCATTCGTCCGCCAAGCGTTTCCGCATCGCCAGCGCCCAATTGGCGTAGCCGCTCGCGCGATACGCCGCCTGCGCGCCCTCGTTGTCGAAGCCGGTGATGATCACCACTTCGCTCGCGCCGGCAGCCCGCGCCGCCGCCTCAACCTGCGCAGCCAGCACGCGGGCCACGCCTTGGCGGCGAAACGGCGCGTCCACGTAGATGTCGGTCAGCTCGGCATACAGCTCGTCGCCTTGCAGGTGTGGCACCAGTCGCAGACACGCAAAGCCGACCGGCTGCCCGTCTATCTCGCCGATAAAGGTCGTCAACACGTTCTGGCAGGCCAGCATCCGCGCGGCGACCTGCTCGGGCGTGGCCCCGATGCTGTCGAACAGGTCCAGCATGCGCGCCAGGTCCGTCGCATCGTCAGGCGTGGCCCGGCGTACCGTTATCGTCGCCATCAGGCAAGCTCCACGAAATGTCGCCGTTGCCACGGGGGCAGCGCGCACTCATCCGATCGTTCGCTTCATCGCCAGCCGCCGATCGGCCACCGATGCGACCCACGGGCGGCAACCATCCTCTGCCTCGGTGTGTCCACCCCCTACCGCATCGAATCTCCGAATCCGCTCTCGCTGGCACACTGCCCGATGATCGATCGGTCGATGATGGAGATGGGCCGTCACGGCCCTGCTCTCAGGTGATTGCGCTCAGAACCACAATCAAGGGGCCACCACCCCAACTCCGCGCTCGCCATCGTCCACTAGGCGCGCCTACAACGGGAATCACTCACCGACGGCCATCGCCACTCGAGTCGGCGCGTCCGCTGCCCACGCACCGGCCTGATCCACCCGATCCAAATCACTGAGGATAGAGATCTCTTCGCGAGCGGTTTGAAGGACGAGCCGGGCCTGCTGCGCCAGTGGCTCGCGCCGCTCGGCCGGCACCAGGGCGGCCATCCGGCCCAGGGTTGTCAACAGGGACG
>JAUJMG010000143.1:6079-9116 GCA_030446955.1 Thermomicrobiales bacterium | reverse complement strand
GTGGTCACCGCACCAACCGTCGTCGCCTGGTCTTCGATCTGCATCCCTGGGTCTCCCCCGATCCTCGCCGGAACGCCGGCCCCGTAGCCGCCGCCATCGAACCCAATGTCCTCAATCCCCCGTGTCTCCCACCAACCGGGGGACCACGCCTCGTCGAGCGTTTCGTCACGCTCGTCCTCAACAACCGTCTCAGCCAGATCCTCGCCCGCCCACTCAATCTCCTCTGATGAATGAACGAGCGGACCCTCAGATTGAGAGATAGGGCCCGGTGGCTCGCCGTCACCTCCGTCGTGGGGCTGATGCCTGAGATGCCGGGCTCGGGCAGCGCGGCCACTGGAGAGCGCGCGCCCAAATGCCGCTGGCCGTGGCTCGTGCTGCTGCTGGTCACGCCAGCCGAGATCCCTCAAGAATCTGTGCTTCACGCCCCTCGCTCCATGTGTCTCGATCCATCACGCTACTGGTTCGGCACCGGCGGGGGCAGCGCTACATGGGGTAGTGCATGATGTATGCCATGCCCACATATGGTGTGGGGACAAGATGTAGTATACAACCTGTCCGGCCGAGCACAATATGTGCCCGGTTGTCACGCCGCGATTGGCGGATCCACCGAACAGCGGGGGCCGTAGACAGAGCGGGCGCGGGGTGTCCGTACACCCTACCACACGATTGTGCCACGAGGGCGCAGGTTGACGGGGTTATGGCGTTTGAGGCATCTGGTGACAGTCTTTATCCATCGGTGACCGGGGCTTGCGAAGCATGTGGAAGGCGGGCGACTCGGTCGTGCGTGGGCCGGCGGTCGGCGAAGGGCTGTAGGCGGAATACGGGCGCCCGGTCTTCCCCTCCGATCATCTAACTACGCATAGGCAGTTGCCCGGCTGAGCTCTCGCAGTAGGAGCAGGGATCGATGCTGCTGGGGCAGGTGATTGCAAGGCTCAATTCAAGGTGGGAGCCGGAGGCGACAGGGAGCTTACTGGCCCGACACGGGGCTGTCCTCTGGCACCCACGGCTGCCAGGTGAAGCGGGAGTGGAAGCGCTCCAGCACCCGGAGGATGGGGCCGCCGATGGCGAGGAGAATCACGGCGTTGCCAACGGCGCGGAAGAGGTCGTGGACGAGGGAGGTGGCGAGGTAGAAGCGGCCATAGCGAAGGAGGGACTCGCCAAACCCGAGGCCGGGAACCCAGTAGAGGGCAGTGTCGGCGCCAGCCCCGGCAAACGGCCAGAGGGTGAGATTAAGGATCCCGCCGTAGAGGAAGCCCCAAAGCGCACCGAAGGCGGCAAGGAGGAGCAGGCGGAGGCGAGGGTTGGCCGGGCGGGGCAGCCAGCCGGCAGTCAGTCCCACCCAACCGGCACCGAGCATCTGGTAGGGCAACCAAGGGCCGATGCCCCCCGTGATGAACGCCGAGAGCAGGAGCGTCAGCGCCCCCATCTGAAAGCCAAGCGCCGGGCCATAGACCGCGCCGACCAGCAGCATCAGCGGAAAGATTGGCGATGCGCCGAGAAAGGTCGGGGCAAGGCGAAGCGTCGCATCGGTCGCCACGAGAACCCCCAGCAGGGCGACGGTCTTGGAACTGGCGCCGGAGACGGCGTCGGCCCCGGCCAACTCCGCGACGATCGCCAGCAGGCAGAGGGCAGTGACGAGGGCGAAGACGAGGGGAGCGGCGGCCGCCCCGGCCCCGGGCTCGGGAGCAGCGCCCCGACGAAAGGCCGGCAGGAGGAACGGATAGAGGAAAGCGGCCAACCCGACCAGGCTGGCCACGAGCACCACCCCGTTGGCCCGTCGTCTCGCACCCATGCCTCGATGCCCTCGAAAACCGGCTTCGTTAGCCCACGTGCCAAGCGATTCACGGGGCCGTGATCGCGCTCGGGTCAGACATAGACCTCTGGCTCAACAGGCCGGGCCAAATTATTGGGCAGATCGTCCAATAACTGTCGGCCAGCCGGAAGCCCCAATCCTCCGCGCGGCGCCATGATACCGTACCATAGTCGACACGCTTGGACTGGCGGACGAGATTTGCCTCGTGTCGTTGTGCAGTTGGTCTAAATGTTCGGCTGATAGCCGCCCGTTCCTATGGACCCTGCGTGAATGTGCCCGGCCAGCTCTGCACCTGCGCCGGAGCGTCGCGTACTCAAGTGGTGCTCAGATAGGAGACGTTCGGCAATGGCCGAGATCACCCTACGGGATCTGCTCGCCTGGGAGCCGCGGCTCCGCGTAGCGTCCGCCGGCAACGGTAACGCGGGAATCCGCCTCACCCCAGCCGACGCGGCGCCACCGAGTGGCCTGGATCGGGAGCTGAGTTGGGCGTTGACCGCCCGGGCTACGGTTCCAATGCTGCCGATGTTGCGCGGGGGCGAACTGGTCTTGCTGCCGCAACGCGTGCTCGCGGATTCAGCAGTCGCGTTGCCTCCCCTCCTCCGCGAGTTGGCTGGGCATGGCGTAGTTGGCGTGGTCGTGGATGGGCCAGCACCGGTCGCGTCGCCGCTGCCGATCTTGACGGCAAGTGCCCCGGTGCCCGAGTTGGAGGGGGAGATCAACCGGCTCCTGACAGAGCGTCGGGGGGAACTGTACCGGGCGGGAACGGAACTGGAACGGTTCCTGGCGGACCTGACCACGGCCGGCGGCGAGTTGGGGCAGGTGCTGGACGCGGCGGCAAACGCGCTCGCGGCACCGGCCGCGGTGATTGATAGCCGGGGAGTGCCCGTCGTGACGTCCACCGGATATGCCTCACCACCAGGGTTCGAGAGGGGACCGAGCGGGCCGGGCTGGCAGGAAGACCGGTTAGCCGTGCCATTAGACAGCGGCCTGACGCTCTGGATCGGCCCGGTGCCGCCGGCTCGTCGCGCTCTGGCGCGGCTGGTCGGGACCAGGATCGGGACGGCGGCAGGAGCCGCGATGGCGCGTGCCGTCCAGGTCCGACCCCGTGGTCCGGCTCGATCGGCCGCTCTCGGCGCGCTCTTGACCGACGCCGGGTCGAGCGTGGATTTGGGGGTACGGACCGCCGCGCTCGGGTTGGCAAGTGATGGCATGTACCGCGTGGTC
>JAUJMG010000143.1:3981-5979 GCA_030446955.1 Thermomicrobiales bacterium | reverse complement strand
GCGGCACGAGAAGCTCGCTATGTGGCGGCACTCTTCGGTGCCGACCTGCTGCCTGGGTCTATCGCCCGGTTCGACGCCGTGGCGGACATCGGCCCGTACCAGTTGCTCTATCCTCTCTGGGGTACGCCCGACCTCGCGAAGTACGCGGCGGACGCTCTGGGTGACTTGCCCGGTCAAGATCGGCGCGGAGCACTACGGCACACGTTGCTTGCCTACCTGGAGACGGGGGGATCTCACGTCGAAGCGGCGGCACGATTAGGGATTCATCGCAACACCCTGGCGTACCGGTTGAAGCAAGTCGCGATGCTCACCGGGCCGGATCCGGCTGATCCGTCCTGCCGGCTCCTCCTCCACCTGGCGCTTCTCGTCTCCGGTCTCCCACCAGTCCCCGGCTCCTCATCGGCCCCAACGCCGTAGAGAGTCGCGCTCCCGCGAAGTCATCCGCGCAACCACAGCCTCTCCCGCAGGTTTCCCCGTTGCCCCGCCCCCAACGCACCCTTCTCCCAGCGGTGTGATAGGATGTACGTACAGTCTGTGCGTTCGCATTTCGGGGTGGGGCGAACGCCTTTGTCATTCCATCCATCAGCCCCACCCAGAGCGGCAAGATCGCGCCGGCCGTGTGCGTTGAACCATCGCCGATCGGTGCCGTTCGGCATCGGGTGCAACTGCTGCTCATGGGGCAGGGTGGGTCTCGGGAGCGCAGCCCGGGGGGCATCGTCGCGGCCCTGCCTGGAAGGGCCTGGGGTCGGGGCGGGCAAGGGAGGACCAGATGGGTGACCCAGACGGGACGCAGGGGCCGGAGGTCGGGCGGCCACGCGGAGCGGCGTGGCGCGCACTCCAGGCAGACGGGCTGGTCTGGGAAGGACAGGCCCTCCTGGTGGGATCGGATGTCGACCTGGCGGCGCGCCTGATCGTCACCCGGCATCGGATTGCCTTCGCCCGCAGCGGGGGGGTGGCACTGGATGTCCGCCGAGAATGGCTGAAGCCGCCGCCACGGGTGCAGGAAGACGGCTCCGTCGTGCTCTCGATCGCGCCGGAGGGCAGCGACGAGGCGGAGACGCTGCTGATCCGTATGCGCGAGGGCCGGTCCACGGCAATGGACCTCGTCTCCGTGCTCACGGACGGGGGGGCGCGCCAACCAACCGCACCGCGACAAGAGCCCGAGCCGCAGCGCGGGCGGCCCGCGCCACCGGTGCCGGCCGATCCCCAACCCACGGCTGACTTCCATGCGGTGGAACCAGCCCCACCTGCTCCTCGCCGCTCCGCAGATGACGGCTTTATGTCATGGGAGCGGAGTGCGGCACGCCCCGCCTATCCCGTGGTCTCCAACCCAATCTGGAATGCCGATCGGCCGCAGCGCGAAGCCCCGAGAGTCGACACCCCGCCGGTCGTTCCCATCGTGCCGACCCCGCTCAGGGACCCTCGGCCCTCGCCCGGACAGCGGGCACGCGAGGACCAGGACGCTGGGCACGACCCGATGCCGTTGGCGACCGATCGACCGGTCCTGCCGCCGCCATCGACGGCTGGCGCTGGCCGCCACCACGATTGGAATCTGCAACCGGCTAAGAATCGACGACGACGAGCCTGGGCGCTCCGCCTGGGTGGGCTAGTGCTACTTCTGGCCCTGATGGCCGTCGCCGGAATCGCGCGGACACCATCGCGGTCCGATCCAGGCTCCCAACTCCCGGCATCCACTGCTGCCGTGGTCGCCGACGCCGAGCCGACGCAGCCGGCGGCAGCGGTGCAGACCGAAACGCCAACCCCCCGCCCCAGCGAGGCGCCGATGGCAGCCACCACAGCTCCGACGGCCACCGTCACCTCCGAGGTGGTCGCTGAGCAAGCGGATGACGTGGCGATGCAGACCACGGAAGCCCTGGGGGTGGGCGGCGGAGATGTCGAGACCGTGACAGTCGCTGCCACCGCAACGGCGACTACCGCTCCGACGGCGACGGCGGAACCCTCATCGACGCCGACACCCTCGCCGGCTCCAACGCCCTC
>JAUJMG010000143.1:0-3881 GCA_030446955.1 Thermomicrobiales bacterium | reverse complement strand
CCGACGCCGACCGAGACTCCGACGCCGACTCAGACCGCGACGCCGACTCAGACCGCAACCGTCCTTCCGACGGCCACGCCCACCGCCCCCCCCACTGCAACGCCTACGGAGACCCCGACAGCCACGCCAACGCAGGTTCCCACTCCGACGCCGACGGAAACACCTGCTCCAACGGAGACGCCTGCTCCGACGGAGACGCCTGTTCCGACGGAGACCCCGACGCCAACTGAAGCCCCGACGGCGACGGCGACCGCAACGGCAACGGCAACGGCAACGGCCACCGTACCCCCAACTGAGGTGCCGACGGCAACTCCGACGGCGACTCCGACGGTGACTCCGTCGGCAACGCCGACCTTGGCGCCAACGGCCACAACTACGCCATCTCCGACGCTGACGCCGACGGAAGCCCCGACGCCAACCCCGACCACGATGCCGACCGCTGCACCAACGGCCACACCGACGGCGTCGCCGACCGCCACCCCGCCGCTGGTCGGTCCTGTCCCGGTAGAGCCAGCCGCGCCAGCCGCCGCGTCGGCGGAGACCCCGACCGCTGGGCCGCCGGCACCCCCCGAAGTTGCCCCAACCAGCGGCGACGCTCCGGCCGCGACGGCGACGACGTCTGCGTCAGTCATGGCCACACTGCCGCCGGCGCCGGCCGCCGCGACGCCCGAGCCAACGGAGACACCACAGCCAACTGAGACGCCGACAGCGATACCGAGCGCCACGGCAACTCCGCGTCCGACGGCGACTCCGACAGCGACTCCGACGGCCACTGCGACCCCGACCCCGACACCAGTGCCGTTCCCGCCTCAGGCGGCTAGTGTGGCGACGGGCACAGAGCCGGACCAGGCGGTCGCCGACGGGGCGTTCCGGTACACACTCGAAGCGGCGGTGCGGGGCGTGACGGTGCCGAGCCTGTCACTACCAGTGACCGGTTATGGCGAGTGGGTCGTGCTGGTGGTTCATGCCCGGAACGTATCTGAGGCACCGGCCGTGATGAGCATGCCGAACCTGCAACTCTCAGTCGCCGGTCCCATCGCGGAGCGGATCCCACTGGACAGCGGAACGGGCGTGATCGCCCGCTACCTCGGCTTCTTCCCGGCGTATGACAACACGGATTCGGTCCTCTTCGCGCCGAACGAGGGGCACCGCCTCGCGCTGGTCTATCTGATCCGGCCGGGCTCCGTTGGCCTGGCGCTGGTCACTGGAACCTCAGCGATTGACCTCGAAGCGGCGCTCGCCGTTCCGGACGATGTGACCGCGCTGGGCGAGGCGCCGGCGAAACCGGAGCTGCTAGAGGCGACCGTCACAGACGTCATCGACGGCCAAACGATCGTGATCGAGGCGGACGGCGCCACGGCGGAGGTGCGCTACTTAGCGATCACTGCCCCTCAGGGCAACGACTGCTGGGCCGACGAGGCAACCGATGTCAACGCGGACCTGGTCGAGGGAAAGACGATTTGGCTAGAGCGGCAGCAGACGGACGTGGACGGGCAGGGCCGACTGCTCCGCGATGTTTGGGTGGCCGGACCCGACGACGGCTTGATCCTGGTCGGGCAGCGGCTCGTCGCGAACGGCGCGGCCGAGGCGACCCCGGACGAGGGAGACAACCGGTTCGGTGAGTGGCTGCTCACGACTCAGGCTGGGGCACAAGCAGAGGAACTCGGGCTCTGGGGCGCGTGTGACGCCGCTCGCCAGCGGATCTCCCCGCTCGCGGCGGTCCCAATCGCGCCAGCATCGACTGATCCTGCCGGGACAGCGACAGGGCAGAGCGAGGAGGCACTGCCTCGCTTTCGGTGGGCAATGCTGCCCTGGGGAGCGTAGGAGGAACCTCTTCTATGCCAGTGACGCTTCACCGGGCGGACGTGTCGCACCATGCTAAATCTGTGGGCACGGTGTCAGTGATGGCATAAGCGTTCGACCAAGCAACGGGCGATGCGGGTTTGATGTGGAGACGGCCAGTGCGGGTATCCGCACCGGCCGTCTTCTTTGTTGTCCCCATCCAGGCCCGTCCGTCCGGCGTAACTCCATCCTCTCAATCGGGGGGCAGCCCTCCCGTGCTACAGGGGCCGGCGGGATGGTTGGTCTGTTTGGCGAACCTGGTCCGATGCGCCCGCGCTCCCGGTGGGCCAGGCGACGCATGCGTCTCCCGTACGCACGGGACCAGCCGTCCGATAGACCACTGCCAATCACTCACCTCGTCGGCGTCGTGACTTTGAGCCGATCTTTCGCCTTGCCCGGCAGGAGATGAGGAGAACTGAGGCATCACTGGGTCACCAAGCGGATCTGGTCGAGGCCGTTTACTATGCCCGGCGCCCTGATGAGAGGCGAGGACGCCGTAATGACCCTGGGAGAAGATTTGTGGGTGACCATAACCGTATCCCTGTATCCGGCCGGCTCAACGACCTGATCCGTCGCGCGGCGAACGGGTCACTGACCCGGCGCCAACTCTTGCGGCACGCAGCAGCGCTCGGCGTGACGGCACCGACCCTCCAGGCGCTCCTTGCAACCGCTCCGGCGGGAGCGGCGCCCGCGCCCAGACCTACGAGTGCCGGGCCCCAGGCGCAGGCCGACCCGAAGACGCTGACGATTGCGTTGGACGGTTCACCGTCCGACCTGGACCCGCACTCGGCCTACGACTACCGCTCGGCGGTGGCAACCCGCGGCCCGTACGAGCCGCTGATCGGCTTGAAGGGCGGCGCAACGGACCAGTACGAGGGTCTGATCGCAGAGTCCTGGTCGGCCAACGAGGACAAGAGCGTCTGGACCTTCACGATCCGGGGCGGGGTGACGTTCCACGACGGGTCGCCGTGCGACGCTGAGGCGGTGCGCCTCTCCTTTGAGCGGCTGTTGACGCTGGCGCTGGGGCCATACAACACCCTCGCCCGCTTCGTTCCGGATCCGGCGCAAATCACGGCGGCGGACGCGAAAACGGTGGTGTTCAACCTTGGCAAGCCGCAGCCCTTGTTCGAGGCGGCGATCGCCGGCCAGTACGGCACGCTGGTCATGAACGCTAAGGCAGCACGGGAGCAGGAAGAAGAGGGCGATTGGGGGCACACCTGGGCCCAGACCAGCGCTGAGGGACTTGGCACGGGGCCGTACCAGATCACCTCCTACGAACCGGGCGAGCGGGTCAGCATGGACCGATACGAGGGTTACTGGGGCGGTTGGGACGGCGAGTACTTCGACCGGGTCGAGATCCGGGTGGTGGCGGAGGACGCGACACGCCGTCAGTTGATTGAGACGGGCGAGGTCGATATCGTCGACACCCTGACGCCGGAGGGGTTGCAAGCGCTGGAGCAGAACCCGGACGTCACGGTCGACAAGGCGTACAGCACAGAGGTCGACTACTTCCTGATGACGGTGGCTGGACCGCTGGCGACACCGGCGGCCCGGCAGGCGCTCTGCTACGCCTTTCCTTATGACGAGGTGATCCAGGGGGTCTACAAGGGGTACGGGAAGCGGGCGGTAGGCCCGGTGGCGGAAGCGTGCCGCGGCCACGCGCCGGAGACGTTCACCTACCCCACCGACCTGGCGAAAGCGAAGGAACTGCTGGCGCAGGCGGGAGTCGCCGAGGGAACGACGCTGACCCTCATGGTCGAGGCGGGACGGCAGAACGACCAGACCGCGGTTCAACTCTTCCAGGCGAACCTGGAGCAAATCGGAGTCGGGCTGGACATCCAGACAGTGGACCTGACCGCGTTCACCGCGACCGTCTTCGGGGACGCGCCGGTCGAGGAGCGGCCACAGGTCATGCCCTGGTTCTGGTGGCCGGACTACAACGACGCCTGGAACCACCTCCAGCCGCAGGTCTCCTGTGACGCGTGGGGATCCAAAGGGACCAACAGCGGCTTCTACTGTAATCAGCGGGTCGAAGAACT
>JAUJMG010000142.1 GCA_030446955.1 Thermomicrobiales bacterium | reverse complement strand
AGGTCCAATCTATAATCAGATCAATCGACGGCCGCCAACTCCCGCAGGACTGTCCGCGCCGTCTCGTGCGAGACGTCCAACTCGCGACCGATCGCCCGCAAGGACCAGCCGGCGTCGGCCAGCTCCTGGATTCGCTCTCGGGTGGCCACGTCTATGGTCGTGCGCCGCTCGGCCAGTGCGGCGCGCCTCGAACCGGCCGACCTGCTTCACCCGCGGCGTCCAACTGGACTCGTCATATGACTGGCTCGGGCGGCGGGAAGCTTGGGTCTTCATCGATGGGGCAGTCCACGATGCGACGAGATCCCAGCACGGCGACTTCATCGGGCGTGATCAACCTGATGACGAGTGGGATCTCGTCATAACGGTGAAGCCAGGTTGCGTCGACGAAGTGGTCAGCCGACATTCCGATCTTATCCTAACCATTGCCAGGGTGTAGCCATGCACGTGGTCACCCAAGGATCATCACTGGACCAGCACGGGAGAACCCACTGGAGGGAAGATCGGCGCGATTGATAAGAGACATGTCAACCGCACTCGGTGTCATGGCCTTCGTAGCCGCACGCCAGAGTCGACCCGCGTGCGGCCAGGCGCAATGGAAGATCGGTCGCCGTGGTGCAGGGTTCAGCCGTGAGCGCGGAGGCGGGGGTTGCCGACCTCGTCGAGACCGAGGTGGACGAGGTAGAGGGCCAGGAAGAGGACCATGAGGAGGATCACCGGAGTCAGCCACCACCACCAGAAGTTCTGGAGGATTGAACCGTACCGCAGCGCCCAGTAGAGCATGATACCGAGGGTCGTGTCACGTTGCGGGCCGAGACCAAGAATTGAGAGGCCCGACTCGGCAAGGATGGCGGTGATGAAGGCGTTGAGAAAGTTGGCGCCGAGCCAAGTCAGCATGTGCGGCAGCAACTCGCGGAAGACGATCTCCAGATCACCCATACCGGAGAGACGCGCGACCTGGACGAACTGGCGTTCCTTGAGACTGAGAGCTTGAGAGCGGACGGCACGGGCCGGCCAGGCCCAGGCAAAGAGGCCGATGATCAGTGCCATCGTCGGCACGCTGACGCCACGCAGCAGCGACGCGATCAGAATCAGGAAGAGAAGCGGGGGGACCGAGAGAAAGACATCGATCAGGATTCGGAGCAGCGCATCGACTTTGCCGCCGAAATAGCCGCTGGCAAGACCGATGATGGCCCCGATCACAGTCCCCAAGGTGGCGGCGATGAACCCGACTAACATCGAGTTGGGGATTGCCTGGGTGAGCTGGATGGCGACGCTCTGCCCGAGCGAGGTCGTGCCAAGGATGGCATCCCACGAGGGGCTCTGCCGGGCCGGGAAGGCACCGGTTCGCCGCTCGGCAGGATCAACGAACTGCGCACCGATCAGCGAGACCAGCAACAAGACGAGGATGACTGCGAGGCCAATTGTGAACTTGCGATTATGGAGGAGGTGGGTGAGAATGCCGAGCTGGGGGACGACCGGCGGATGAGCGATTTCCTCGACAGGAATGGTGGCCATCGTCAGGACTACCTCATGCTTCCCGTACGGATGCGGGGATCAATCAGCGGGTAGATCATGTCCATCGCGAAGTTGGCTACCGCGACGGAGACGATGATCAGGAGGACACTTCCCTGGATGACCGGGAAATCGGACCCCTTGATGGAGTTGTAGATGAGAAACCCGATCCCTGGATAGGCGAAGATGGCCTCGGTAATGAGCGCGCCGCCAATAACATGAGCGAATGACAGGGCAAGCCCGGTGGCCTGGGGCAGGAGGGCGTTGCGGAAGGCATACGCCCAGAAGATCCGCCGCGATTTCAAGCCCTTGGCTTCGGCCCACATGATGTAGTCGGCGCCCTGCTCGGCGATGATCAGACTTCGCATCGAGAGGAACCACCAGCCAAGCGAGACGAGGACGATGCTGAGCGCCGGCAAGGTCCCGTGATGGATCACATCCGTGATGAAGTCAAGGCTGAAGTCCGGGCGTGCGCCGAATTCGTAGGCGCCAGAGAGCGGGAAGATCGGCCAGTAGAAGGCGAAAAGATAGATCAGGATGATCGCCAGGATATAGTACGGCGTGGTGTAGAGGAGGAGGGCGAGCGGCACGAGGATCTGAGAGAAACGGTTGCGGCCGCCAGTCCACCCGACGATGGCGCCGACGAGCGTGCCGAGAACCCAACTGATGATCGTGGTCAGACTGAGCAGTCCGATCGTCCATGGGACCGCGTTGGCTATGAGATCGGTGACGCGGGATGGAAAGCTGAGGATGGAATAGCCCAGATCGCCACGGGCAAGTTGCGAGAGAAACGAGAAGTACTGTTCCATCAGGCTCTTATCGAGCCCAAAGCGACGGCGGTATTCCTGAATGAGCTCCTGCCCGCTCATGCTGCCGCCAACGGACGAGAGCCTGCTCATGACGGCCCCGAGCGGATCGCCTGGTACCAGGCGCGGCATGAAAAAGACGATCGTGATCGAAACGAAGACCGTTGCGGCGAAGATCGCCAGCCGCTCGAGGATATATCTCGCAAACACGCCTCTGACCTCCCTTCCGCAGCCGGCCCTGGTCGCCGGGGATAACCTCCCAGCGGCGACCAGGGCGCGATGATCAACGGGTCAACCAGTCAAACGATCGGGCGGAATCCGGTTGAGGGCCGGTGTGAAATCCCTCACCCCAGCCCCATCTCAGGGCCGATGGCTGGGGTACAAGGGCCGAGGGAGTGCTCTGCTCGGCCCTCGTACCTCGGCCCTTCGTCAACGATCACCCCCCGGCGGGTTCGAGACCGCCAACCCACTCACCGGTCGCGGGATCGGGGTAGCCAGTGACGACGAGTCCGGTGGTTGCCCACCAGGTGACGGGCATGTTCCACGGATCCTCGGACGTCGGCCAGCCCTCCCAATAGGTGAAGTTGAACGGGACGAGCGCGGGCGTCTCGACGAGCGGGATGATCGGCAGGTCCCGGTACCAGATCGCCATCGCATCGTGGAAGACCGGAAGGATTTGATCGGTGGCATCCGGCGGCAGCGCGAGCATCTGGTCCACGAGCGCATCGAATTCCGGGTTGTTGTAGCGGAAGGAGTTGCGCTCGAACCACGGTGCGGATTCACCGAGCGGCACGTAGTACTTGCTGTGGAAGAGCTCGAGGTTCTCGACGGGGTAGCCCGGGCAGAAGGGCTGCTGGGTCATGTCGAAGTCGCCCTTGAGGCGCGCGTCCGCGTTCGCATTGCCGGTGAGCGGCTGCACCTCGACGTTGATGCCGGCCGCGGTCAGCTGATCCGCGATGACCTGCGAATTCTTTTGTTCCTCGACGTTGTCCGCGTTGACCACGTAGCGCACGGTGATATCGCTTGGCTGGAGCCCCACGGACGCAAGCAGCTCTTCGGCCCTGGCCGGATCGAAGGTGTCAATCGGGTACTGCTCGTGGATGTCTGCGATCGCCTCGGAGTACGGTATGTTGCCGTCGTATTCAGGCCAAATGTTCCAGGCCGGTGTGGTCGTCCCTTCGTAGGCGAGGTCGACGACCGCCTGGCGGTCGATGAGGTGCGAGAGGGCCTGGCGGACTTCCGGCTTGTCGAACGGCGGATTGTCGTTGTTGATCATCAGGCCGCGCGGGCATGGGTCGGGCCAGGCAAATGGCAATTCCTGAGTCCAGGCGCGCACATTCGGGTTCTGCGCGGTGACCTGCTGGAACGTGCCAGCGGAGAGGAGGCCAATCCAAGCCGCGTCGAGATCATTGTTCGAGAGCGCGAGGGCGACATTCTGCTCGTCGCCGACGAAGGTGAACTGGACGAACCGCGGCGCCGGCGTGACCTCGAAGACCTTGGTGCCCCACCAGTCGTCGCGCCGTTCGAGCGTGACGCCGTTCTGGCTAGCGTCCCGGACGCGGTAGGGTCCCGTGCCGACGGGATCGGAATTCTTGAACGTCAGCGGGTCGGCTTCTTTCTCCCAGATGTGCTTCGGGAGAATCGTCAGCGCGCCCCAGATGCCGACGGCCGGAAAGGCTTCGCGGTTGAGGTGGAAGCGCGGGTTGCCCGTGATCAAGTTGATCTTGACGTTGAGGCTATCGACCTTCTCGACCGACTTGACCGCCTTGGTGACCTCGGCGGAGTTGCCCATGCCGGGGTTCTTGGCGAGCAGCTCGTAGGTGAAGACGACGTCGTCCGCTGTGAACGGTTGGCCATCGCTCCAGGTCACCCCGTCGCGGAGCTTGACCGTCATGCTGGTGTTGTCGGTGCTGTACTCGTAACTCTCGGCGAGCCACGGAATGAACTCGCCGGTTTGCAGGTTGTTATAGAAGAAGTACTCATAGATGAACTGGTGCAAGCCGGTAGCTGAACGGTCGGAACCGGCAGCGTAGATGTTGAGATTGGTGGGATCGGTGATCTGAGCGGGGATCGCAATCTTGAGGGTTTCTGCCCGCGTCACCTCCTGCTGGTCCGCGAAGGCGGGCGCGGCGGGACCCGTGACGAGCAGACCCAAGAGCACAACGAGTGACCACAACTTGTACCGCTGCATCAGCGTCTCCTCCTGAATCCGGGACGACGGCGCGAGACGGATGGGTAGCTGCGTGTGAGATGCTTGCGTGCCGTCGCGCGGGGACATCGCCAGTGTCTGTGGTGACCGCTTACCTGGTTTTGCGCCTCCTTTCCTGCCTCATGGCTGAACGTCCGACCCAACGTGCTCGCGCGCGAGCGCTTCTTCCGCCAATGCTTCGATCTCCGGGGGCACCTCGCCCCACTGACGGTCAGGATCGGGAAGGGGTATCGAGCTGATTAGCAGCTTCGTATAGGAGTGCTGCGGCCGCTTGACAATCTGTTCCGGATCACCTCGTTCGACCACGTCCCCCCGGTGGAGCACGATAATCTGGTCGCTGATCTGATAGGCCGTGGTCAGGTCATGCGTGATGTAAATCAGCGAAATACCAAACTCCTGTTTCAGCTGGAGCAGGTTCTGGAGCACCGTGACGCGCAGCGAGGCGTCAATCATGGAGACCGGCTCATCGGCGACGATGACCTTTGGCCGAAGCAGCAAGGTACGGGCGACCATCGTCCGCTGGCGCTGTCCACCACTGAGCTGATGCGGAAAGCGGCCGAGGGTTTCCTCGGGTTTAAGACCGACCGCGCACAGGGCCTGCTCGATCTGCCGGCGCGCGTCCTCGCGAGTATGTGCGAGGCCGAATTTGGCGATCGGTGTGGTCAGCACGTGATCGACCTTGTAGAAGGGGTTATAGACCTCGAAGGGATCCTGAAAGATCGCCTGGACATCGCGCCGGAAGACACGGCGCTCGCGACCCGAGAGGCGCGACAGGTCGACACCCTTGTAGAGCACAGCGCCGGTGGATGGCGATTCCAAGCCGAGCAGCAGGCGGGCCATGGTCGTCTTGCCACTGCCGCTTTCGCCGACGACGGCGACGATGACCGGGTGTTCGGCGTCGAGCGCGAGCGAAAATTCCTTGAGGGCGACGACCTCGCGCTGTCCGAACCGGCCGCCACCGAAGATTTTGGTGACATCGCGCAATTCAAGCAGCGGCACGTGAGCCTGCCCGTTTCCGTCGGGGCGGGGACCGTTCATGGTGTCGGCACCTCGGCGGCCGGTCGCGCAATCGGCCCACTTCGGAGCAGCGAGTCACGCTGATCGAGCGAGGGTAAGCTCTCCATCAGGAGGCGGGTGTAGGGATGCTGGGGCCGGGCGAAGATAGCGCGCACGTCATCTATCTCGACAATCTGACCGGCGCGCATGACGGCGACGCGATCGGCGAACTGGGCCATTAGGCCCATATCATGCCCGATGAGAATGACGGCGGCGCGGAGTTGCTCTTGAACCTTGCGCAGGGTCTGCATGACGCGGCGCTGGACGACGACGTCGAGGGCGCTGGTTGGCTCGTCGGCGATAATCACCTTCGGATTGAGGCTGATGGCGGTCGCGATGCAGACGCGCTGCTTCATGCCGCCGCTGAGCTGGTGCGGGTAAAGATCGGCGACCTCCGGCCGCAGGCCGACGGAATCGAGTAAGCCCGCCAGCCACTCGTCGACCTCGTTCTTGGCAAGATGAACCCCGTGCGCTTCCAGCCCATCGAGGAGTTGGTGACGAACGCGGATGACTGGGTTGAGGGCATTCATCGCACCCTGCGTCACCATCGCGACATCGGCGAGCCGGCGCGTACGCGCCGCTTCCTGATCGAGCTGGAGGAGGTCAGTCCCGTCGAGGAGGATGCGACCGCCGGCGATGTAGCCGGGCGGTTTGATTAGGCGCATGATGGCGAGGGCAATGGTCGATTTGCCGGAGCCGGACTCGCCGATCAGCCCAAGGCGCTCGCCGGAGTGCAGTGCAAAACTGACCCCATTGACCGCTTTGAACGGTCCCCGGGCCGTTTCAAAGTGAACCTGCAAGTCCGCAACTTCGAGGACGGTTCTCACGTTGACCCTTCACAGGCAGGACCGTCGGCGAACGTTCGATTCGCATCGACAGATTAGCTGCTGGAGACGACGACCGTCGCGCACCGATTCGCTTCTAATGCTTGCTGGAGAGTTTAAGAGCCGGTATTTTGCCTGTCAATGGTGAACGTCCCGGTGGGTCCGCCGGTGAGCGGATTCGGGGCTGGCGCCCATTCCACTGTGGCGAACCAGCGCGTAACCCTGACCATCACGGAATCATCTCCGGCGCTCATCAACATCGTCGGAGAGAGCATCTCCAGTCCGAATTACACCTCGCTGACAAACCCCAGAGGTGATTGATGGCTACGACGCAAGGTGCAGCGATGTCCCGATCTCCGGCTCCAATCGTCATCAAGAACGAGGGAACGCGCGTGGTTCTCTCCCCGGAGAACGGCGCGGTGGTCCAGCTCGAGAACCTCCCCCGACAAATCCAGCTCGTCTCCCTGCCGACCACGGGCATCCCTTGGCGCGTGGAGATCCTCGACGACGCAGGGACATCACGCTGGATCGACGCGTACTCCCGGTTCGCCTGGCAATTGGACGACGCAGAGAACGCTGTCCATCTCATGTGGACCACCGAGCTTGGCTTGACCGTCGAGGCGAACGTGCGGGCACCCCGTTCCGAATCCCATGTCTCGTTCGAGATTGCGGTGCGCGGCACCCCAGGCGTGATGATTGATAAGGTCGAATTCCCCATAATATCCGGCATCGGAGATCTGCGCACCGAGGCAGAATCCATCCTTGTCCATAGTCAGGCAACCGGATTTCTGTTTCATCAGCCGTATGCGCTGTTCGACACCGAGCCGCTGCGCCGCCAGGGGTTACGCTACTCCCCCTACCCCGAGGGATACAATGGCTCCACGATGCAGTTCATGGCCTACTACGCGTCTGGTGTCGGCGGTTTTCTCATGCGCACCACAGACGCTGGTGGAGACCTGAAGTGGTTCAATTTTTTCAAGAGCCAGACCGGCGCGTTGGAATGCTCGTTCATGCACCAGGCCGCCGACATACGAGCCGGCGAGAGTCTGATCGTGCCCTACCCGGTTCTCTTCGAACCCCTGCACGAGGGCGCTTGGCAAGAAGCCGCCGAGCTGTACAAGGCGTGGGCGATCGGGCAGCCGTGGACGGCACAGGGGACGCTGGTGGAACGCGCCGACCGGCCCACCTGGCTGCTGGATGAGGTTGGGTTCGCGACATTCGGCGTCAATGCCGCGCGCGATCGGGCCAAATGGCTGGACCGGTTTCATCAGATCACGGGTGAGCCGGTCTTCCACATCCTCGGCGTGAACTGGCCGAAGGAGACGACAGGGTACGGCAGGGGCCACCCGGGCGGAGCGGACGATTGGTTCCCCGCCAGGTTCTCGGCCGAGAATCTCGCCACGATAAAGGGCAACGGGGACTATTGGGCGCCGTTCGAGTTCGACCTGCTTCTCGATGTGGGCAAGTCCGAGAGTGACCGCGTGCACGCGAATCTGGTCCAGTTACCCGTCGCCAAGTACAGCTTCGACACCTATCCGTTCTCCTATCAGTGTGCCGCCACGGAGTACCTGCCGGCGCTCCATCGATGGCGCGACGCGACACTCGCCGGCGAGTATGGGGCAGATGCGCTCTATTACGACATCTCGGCACCCAACGTCATCCCGGCTTGCATGAACCCGTCCCACGGCCATCCTATCGGTGGCGGGGGCTGGATGGTGGGGGCGGTCGCCCACATGTGGCGGAGCACGGGCGAGGCGGCCGCGGACGCGAAGGGTTCTCACGTGCCGCAAGGCGCGGAGATGGTTCACGAACTGTTTATCCCGTACCTGGATTTCTACCAGGCGAGGGCAGAAGCAAGCCCGCTCTCCGTGTTCGAGGCGGACATCTTCAGGGAGTGGATTCGGGAGAACAAGGTTGAGAAGATTCCACTCTTCGCCTACGTCTATCACGAGTATGGCCCGGTCCGGCTGGATGGCTGGGCCAAGCTCTCCCGCGAGATCGGCGACCTTTTCTATTGGGTGGCGAGCCGAGTTGCGCTCTGGGGCGGCCTTTTTGAGCTCAACTACGAGTTCAGTGACCTTGAGGTTCTCGAGGACCTGACTGATGATCCATCCGAGCACTACGCGACGATCGAGGCTCGCGCCTTTGAGGTGGATCCAGCAAAGGTCGAGTTTGTCCGGGAAATCGCCAAAGCGCGTGTAGGGTATGCTCGGCCATGGCTCGTCTATGGCACGATGGTGCGCCCCCTCGAGCACACCCCACCCCAGGTCGACCTGAACTATCACCTCTACAATTTAGACCGCCATCACCTTCATTTCGACGAACAGGGCACGATGCGGGTGGAGGGTGTCGTTCATGCCGCCTGGCGCGCACCGGACTGGCAGCTAGGCTTCGCGTTTGTCAATCTGTTTCCAAACGAACCGCTCCCAATCCATCTGACCATCGACCCCTCTCGGTACGGGATCTCGTCGGATCAAAGCGTCGACATCGTGCTACTTGGCAACGACGCACCAACCAATCTATTCCATGGCAAGGGCGTGGCCGACTTCGACGTCCTACTCCCGCCACGACGCGTCGTCGTCGTGCGGGTGACGCCGGAAGCGGTTACCTAGCAGCGGTTCAACCACGCATGAGCACTGAAAGGATCAGCGAGTAGGAGTTCGCCGAACCGGCGCAGCGCAACGCCCTGGAGCACACGCATCGCGACTAGCACGTCCA
>JAUJMG010000141.1 GCA_030446955.1 Thermomicrobiales bacterium | reverse complement strand
TCCCAGGCCGCCGGCAAGTCGCGCAGGAAGGCGGCCGCTTGGGCGAGGAGCCCCGCACGGTCAGTGGTAGCACGCAGGCCCGCCAGTTCGGCTTCGAGCGTGTCCCGCTCCACCCGGTAATCGGCAGCGTCTAGGTCGCCCCACTTGAACAACTGCTTGATTCGCTCCAATCGCCCGGCAACCTCCCGGCGACGCAGTTCGGTGTCATCGCGCTCGGCAGTGGTCTGATCGTAGACGTGAATGATTTGGGCCACCGTCTCCTCAGGCAGGGAGAACGTATCGAGATAGGCGGCGAGTTGGGCTTCGATACTCTCCAGGGCAGTGGAGCGTTGCCCGCATTGCTTGCCCTGACGCTCCTGGTAGCAAAAGGCGCGGGCGTGCCCACGCCGGTCGGTGTGAAAGTGAAGCCGCCCACCGCAGGTGCCGCACACGGCGAGACCGGAGAGAGAGTAACGGCGGTGCCGACGGTTGACCTTGCTTGCGTTGGCCGTCTGGTTTGCGGCCCGCGCTTGCTGCGCCCGCTCGAACAGCTCGAGGTCCAGGAGCGGAGGGTGCGCACCCGCAACCCAGCCGCCGTTCCCGTCTGGCAGCTCACCCGCGAAGAACCGATTCTTGAGGAGGCGGCAGACGGTGTCCTTCGTGAAGGGGTTGCGGCCACGGTTGCCGGTGGTCCGGTAGCCGGCGGCATTGAGTGCCTCGGCGACTTCTCGGTCGCTCTTGCCCTCGGCAGCCAGCCGAAAGGCCAGCAGCAAGCCGGGGTAGGTGTCCGGGTCCGGCACTGCCAACTCCGAACCGTTCGGAGTGGTCTCGTCCGTCAGGCCGCTCTTCTTGACGC
Organism: Thermomicrobiales bacterium; assembly: GCA_030446955.1. Classification (GTDB taxonomy): domain Bacteria; phylum Chloroflexota; class Chloroflexia; order Thermomicrobiales; family UBA6265; genus LC2-1. The sequence goes on along the minus strand of JAUJMG010000141.1, from coordinate 8,316 downwards.
CGAAGGGGAGCAAGCCGTTGGGAAGTCCCTGGGCCTTGCGCTCCGCCTTGCCCTTCCGTGTCTCCCACGAGAGGTTGTCGGAGTAGTACTGCGCGAAGGCACCGAGCGTGTGCAGGATCATGCGTCCCATCGGTGTCGTGAAGTCCATCTGCTCCGAGATCGAGACGAAGCCGACGCCGGCCCGCTCAAGGCGGTCGAGGGTTTCGAGCATGACCCGGAGGTTGCGGGCGAAGCGATCCAATTTGTGGACGATGATCGCGTCGAAGAGGCCCTGCTCGGCGTCCTCCATCATCTGCTTGAACATTGGCCGCTTGGCGAGGTCGTCGGTGCGGGCGCTCTTGCCTTCCTCGCGATACTCGCGGACGATACTCCAGCCCTGCATCTCGCAATACAGGTTGATGGCGCGGGCTTGAGCGTCGAGAGAGTAGCCCTCCACCTGCTCTTCCGTACTCACCCGAATGAAGGTCGCCAAGCGTTTGGCCGGCTGCTTTTGCGCATGTCGATTCATGGTGTCCCCTCCGGTTGTGACCCGTCCTGCAATACCTGCTCGCCCTCTGTGGACTGAATTCAGCCGTCGCCCAAGCGATTCGGGCCCGTCGAGGGTCCGACGGCTCCGAACGTCTTGAGATCAAATCAAGGTAAATGAACATCATGCAGCCTTGTATAGGTATTATATGATAAATATGTCCGTTTATATCCTCGTTAGGTAAGACTTAATTACCTATTCTCGCCTGAAAACTCATCCAGATGAACGGGTTGGCGGACATCGGTTTCTTGCTCCCATTGGCGAGGCGCTCGATGGTTGCCCATCTCAACCTCCTCCTAGCGGGCGATGTTGACTTGCCGTCCCGCCACATTAAGCTGGACCACCGGCGTCACCAGTCGCCGCACCTGGGCGAGCGCTTTGACGGCCGCTAAGTAGCGCCGCTGTGCTCGTTCCTGCCGTTCCTCAACGAATCGCGCTTCTGCCTGGGTGCCACCTTCGCGAAAGAACCGGGCGGCGACGTGGTCGGCCTCTTGAACCGCCAGCCAGCAGACAGCTATCCGCTCCGCCAAGAGTTGTTCCAGTGACGTTGCCGCGGGTCCGGCCACCTCGGTCTTGAGAGATGCCAACTTGCGTCGCAGGGCCTCGCGGAGGAGCACTTGCTCGCCAGCGGCCAGATCCAACCATGCTCGCTCGGCTGACAGGCCCAGATCGGCGATCGCCTCCCAGGCACCATGGCCCGCGTCGAGGACGCGCGCGACCAGTTCCATAGCGTTCCGGTCGCCCTCGTCTGCCTGGCGCATCAGGTCGGAGAGGATCATTCCCACCGGCACCTGACCGTCCGCAATCTGTTCGACCCCTCCTGCCAATCCCAAGGTCGTTGATGTGCCCGTACTGCCAGCGCTCACTCTTCGCCTCCTCCATTCACCTCGGTGGTGCCGGTGGTAGCCGGCCGTCGTCAAAGTGGCCGCTGCCAACCCGTCGAGGACGTTGCTGAATGCGACCAGCGGCGCGTCGGCCGCGGCAAGGATGGCCCGCTGGGCTTGTCGGGAGGCGGCGGCGGCAGCCCGCTCCGCTCGTTGGGCCGCGTCATCGGCGGCAATGAGTTCCGCCAGGGGGCCCCGGCCGACGTATTCGCGGACCACGCGGCCCCCCACCTTTCGACTGCGGGTGTAGTAAGGCCCCGCGCCGGCCCGTGTTTCCCACGCCATGTTGTGTTACCTCCCGGCGTCTGCCCCGCTTGCGCGGATGTCCAAGGACATGCCTTCTCAGTCGGAGACCAGACACGGCTGGCCAGCGACGCGGCGCTCGCACGGACCGAGGCGGGAACAGGCGAGTTCCGCGAAGCATGCTGCGGGCGGGGAGTAGAGCGCGGGGGCGGTAGCGGCCACGATCTCGGCGAGTCCGTAGTCAGGCCCGTCGTCGCCGAGCGCGGCGCCCAGGTCACAAAGGGCGAGGGCGTCGCGTTCGGAACCCACCAGGGCAAGAAGCTCATCCCGGCATCGGGCGATCGCGTCCCGGCGGTCAGCGGTCAGGGTCCCGGATGGCGCGGTCACCCGCAACCGGTCGCCGTCGATCACCAGCGCCACGCCAGCGTCCCGAAGCTCGTGCAGCAATGACGCTGCGGTCATCAGAACACCACCTCCTCAAACCCTTCTTCGATTGGCGACATTGTTCCCTCATCGATCCCGTGGTTCCCGGAATAATGGGAAGCGTGGTCGCTTGAAGCCCCGGGATGGTTCCTTCCTTCCCGTGACCCTGTATCCACCGGTCGGGAAGGAAGCATCGCGTCTTGGTTCCTTCCTTCCCGATGCCCCATAGGGGCGGCATGGGAAGGAACCATCCCGCTGGCATCCGCGTGGTGGGCAGGGAACAACGCCGGGGTCAGCGCCCGGTAGACCGCTGCGCCCTTCGGTCCGTTCCCTGACCATGCGAACGGCAACGGTGATTCCTTCTTCATCCGCGACAATTCGTTCTGCACCGTTTTCTTGGCTCGGTTCACACCCTCGGCGATCATCCCGCCGTCGCCGCCCTCTGGATGCGCGACCAACCAAGCCAGGATCGCGTTCCTGAGAGTCGGATCGTCGACCACCAGGAGCGGGGTCGCCAGACGCCAGCGCAGCCCGTCCCCCATCACCACCCGCAGCGTCGTACGCGGCCCGTGCCGCCCTTCCACCACCAGCACGCCGGAGGTCGCGTCGTCACGTTCGCCGATGTCGTCGCCGTCGCGCCGGAACGCCCACTCCAAATCAAACGCGGCCCGGATGGCGGTACTTCCCCGCGACGTGCCGGCCTTGTTCTGGTGGTGGTTGACGACCACCGAAGTGTTGGTCTGGTGGGCGATCTGGCGCAGTGGCGCCAGAAGGGGCGCCATGTCGTCGGACTTGTCCTCGGCCAAGTCGTGCAGCTCGCGCAGCGTGTCGAGGACCACCACGACGGGCCGGATGTCCTCGATCATGTCCCGGAACCGCTGCATCCCCACGGGGTCGTTCAGCTTCAGCCGGTCGGGGGTGGACCCGTCCAGGGGCAAAACGTAGAGCGGGACACCCCGGGCGTCGCACAGATTGCCCAAGCGATCCTCGATCCGCTGCCGCACGTCCCGGATGTTTTCCTCGGCGGCACAGTAGATCGCGGGGCCGTCCAGCACGGCGCGGTCGAGGAACGGTTCCCCGCCGGCCACGCTGGCGCATAGGTCGATGGTCAGCAACCCCTTCCCGGCCTTCTCGCGCGCGGTCAGCAGGCAGGCGTGGCCGCGCGGCAGGATGCCGTCAACGACCCACTCCAGGGTTGGCAGTTCGAGCGCGCGCAGTTGGCCGAGGTCGAGCGGCCGGAACGGTTCGGAGGGGATCATCGCGCGACCGCCTGCCCATCCACGAAGGTGACGAACGTCGGCCGGCGACGATCCCGATTCGGACCTGATGCCGGGAGCGGTGCCGACGCCGAGACACCGGCCTCAGCGGCCAGGGCATCCACCGCCGAGAGGAAGCTATCGTCGCCAGTCAGGTGCATGTGCAGGGCGAATAGGTCCCCTCCCCGCTGACAGCCGAAGCAGTGCCACCCACGCCCGTTCGGGTAGACCGTGAACGACGGGTTCGTGTCGTCGTGGCCGGGGAGCGGGCACCGAGCCTTCAGGCGGTCCCCGGCGCGCTCCAGGGCCACGCCCCGGGCCGCAAGGTAGGCCTCGATGGGGAGAGCGGACTTGATCGCGGCGGCGTCGGGGCGGCGGTCCCGCCACGCCGCCGGCCAGGCCGGCGCACCCGGGCGGGATCGCAACCCATCACGGCGCGCCAATTCGTTGCTGGCCGCCGCGATCCGGTCGAGGATGAAGGTGCGGCTTTCCTCTGCGTGGACCCAGCTATGGGGATCGTTGACGAGGTCGGCGTCCAGCTCGGCAAGGTCCCACCGCCAGCATTCGACTTCAGCGAGTAGGGTGGCCGTGGGGGCGTCGCGGTGCCTGGGGCGAAGGAAGCCCGTCCTGGGTTGTGGTTTTCTGGAATCCTTAGCGTCCATTCCACTTCTCCTTGGTGCCCCGGTTGTCAGGACCGGTGCGCGTTTCGTGAGTTCAGGCAGCTTCAAACGGCTGGTGGAGGGTGGTGGCGATCATCTTTCGGGCTCTGAAGCTCGACTCCCGGGTTTCTCTGGCCATGCAGCCATCGGTCGTTCCCGAGCCACATCGGAGGACGCTGCAGAGGTGGCCGAGCACGAGATGCGATAGTGGTCGTGCCTGTCACGTCGATGCCATCTCAGATCCGCGGGCCTTCGAGGCACCGCCGTCGGCCTCCACATCGTCCTGAGAAGGGTCGCCTGGGGGCACCCGACGATCTGCTTGGGCGATTTCGACCAACACGGCGGCCAACCGAACAAGCGGCCAACAGAGGTCTTCGGCGGACAGGTTGTTGACGTCAGCCGCGGACACTGGACGCCTCTCCGCCTTCCCGTTGCGCCGGGCACGGCCCAGCCTGCAGGTCAACCAGTTCCTCCAGGGCTGTCCGGGAAATCAGCAGTCGCCGACCGACTTGAAGTGAAGGCAGTTCCCCGCGGCGCACGGCCGCATATACCTGGTTGCGGCCCACGCCGAGGACCCGGGCCGCCTCCGCTACGGTGAGGACGATGCGGGGTTCACAAGCGTCGTTAGGCATCCCAAAGGCCCCCCTGTGTGACTGGACGGGACGAGTTGTCCCTTCCTGTTCACGAGCTTAGGGAGGCGAGAGGCGGGTGGAGAGGCTGAATTACTCCGCGGGGTTTTTCCGTCCGGCGAGGATCTCGCGACCCCGCTTGACGTGGTCAACCACCTGGTTCGAACGCCGCCGCTGGTCGTAGGAGTCAGGCCGGAGAGACCAATCGAAGCGCTCGGCAATCGCGCGATCGTTCCAGCCCTGTCTCTTCAAGAGGGCACACTGGACCGCAACCAGAGGGTCGATTGGCGGGCGCCCGCCTTTGTTGCGCTCGGGCTGGGTAGCGGCGATCACCTGGAAGGCGCGCCGGACATCCGCCTCGGTAGTGAACGGCTCGACGGCGATCAGCCTTTGCAGGGGGATCGCCGCGCCGCGGACTAGGTACTCCTCCAAAAGCCCTCGCTCGTGAAGGATTGCTTTGACAGCGGCGTCGACATCGATGCCCTGCGGGGCGAGGTAGCGCCGTCCAAGCTCGGCGATGACCTCGCGCCACAGCCATTTTTCGTGCCTGAGGGCGACCTCCGGGTCCGGGTGGTCGACAACCGGCGGGTTGAACATGGCCGGCGTGTCGGGCTCTGAGTCAACGGTCCAGGTCTCGAAATTGACATTAGCAGGAGGCACGTTGCCAAAACGGACAGAGGGTAAATGGCCGACCGCCGCGAACTCCAAGAGTTCGGTTTTGGGAGGGTCGAACAGGGCGCAGGCGGCTAGGAACGCGCTCCAGGATGCCCGGGAAACTCGTCGACTCGCACGAACCTGCAAGTCCGGCGGGACGACGGCGTCATGAAGCTTGGCCAAATCGAGGTACCACGGCCCCGTTGCGACTAAATGCTCGGGTTCTTTCAAGGCGTCAAGGTCAACCCGATCGTAGATCGAGGGAAGCCGGCGATCCCCAGGGCTCGGCACCCGCACCTCGGGCTGGATCTTCCACCGCTCCCGCAATGCGTTGATTGCGTCCCAAAACGCGCCGTCCTTGAGGTAGAGCTGAAGCGTCAACTCGCTCTTGAGGGACTGGAGTCGGCGATCGGCCGACGAAGGAAGTGATTCTGAGACCAATGCATGTCCTTTGTCCGATGCGAGAGGCACATCAAGCGCGGATTGCTCGCTGCTCACCCTGCGGCCTGACCTGCCCCCATTGTCGAGTCGACTGACGCTGAAAGACCCACCACACCCTGCAAAGTTTCTCTCCGTTGAGGACACCTAGTATCCGCGCTCCGCCTTTTGACATCATGTCATGCGAGGTAAGATCTTTGATTAGACTTCCGACAGCACAACCGAGGGGTGGACGCCGAAGCCTTCTGGGGTGAGCAAGGTATCTCCAGGGTCCCGTTTCAAGCACGGGCAGTGCGACGACGGTGACCAAGACGGTCTCCCGGCCGTGATACAGAGGCTCAATCAGTGCTCGTCGGAGCTCCACGACTGGTTCCATACCCTGAGAGCATTCATCCTCGGCTTGGGCGAGGGCATCGAAGAGCGGACCCTCAAAGACTACATCGTGTTCCGGCAGCTCAAGAACTTTGCTTACTTCCGCTTCCGCCCCACGCTGAATCGAATCGTGGTCGACGTCCCGCTCCCGTCCAGCTCCGTGCGCTTAGAGGACGGGTTCACGCACTCCACGAAGGCGGACTCTGTGCGCATCCTGATCGACGATAGCGACGACGTAGAGCGTGCTCAACCACTAATCCTGAGGGGCTACCGGGAAGCGTAACCTTCGCAAGCACGTCCGCTCCTCGGCTTCTCTCCTGGATGCATGCGCCAGCCTCGTCATCACGAGCCTTGTTGTTGACCTTTAGATCAAGTCCACCTCGACTGCCTGCTCCAACTCGCGCTGCGGCGAGTCAGAACGGGGGCAGGTCAGGGTGAGTTCCGCGATCGAGGGCCACCCATCACTGACGGTGAAGCGGCTAATGGCGTTCCTGGAGCGGCTGAGGTGGAGCGTCGGGGTAACGGAACGGATCGCGGTCGACAACGGTCCCGAGTTCATTTCGAAGGCACTCGACGCCTGGGCCTACCGGCATGGAGTGCAGTTGCAGTTCTCGCGGCCGGGCAAGCCCACGGACAATGCCTTCGTCGAGAGCTTCAACGGGCGGTTCCGGGATGAGTGCCTGGATCAACACTGGTTCGCGTCGCTGGAGGAGGCGCGCCAGACGACTGAGGCCTGGCGGGTGGACGACAATACGGAGCGGCCCCATCGAGCGCTCAACCACCTCACGCCGGCCACCTGGGAGGCCGGCTGGATGTCATCCGCGAAGGCCCTAGGCTAACCCTTCAGGTGGACCAATCCGGGGGGCAGGTCAAGGAGGTCGCCGACTAACCCTACGGGTGGACCAGAAACCGGGTGCAGACCACAGAGCAGATCGTCGGCATCCTGAAGGACCACAAAACGGGGGCAGTTCAGGAGGAGTTGGCCACAATTTCTGTTACCGCCTTACGCTGCCATGGGGAAGAACCGTCGGCGGCTGTTTAAACTGCCCCTATACGATGGTGACGCCCCAACGGAAACCCAAAGGATCCGGCGACACGGAAGGAGGAAAGAAAGAATGACCACTATCAGGCTTCGGTCGAGAAATCCGCTGGATCCTCCGTCGGGCGACCTTGAGGATCTTGCGGAACACATCCGTGATCTCGATTCAAGCTATGACGTACAGATCGAGTCGGGGGAACCACCACGTGTCGGCGTCTCGATGGTGGAAGTGGTCGAATGCTACGTCCCCTGGACTGTAGTGTCCGCCGCTGCATTGCGAATTTTGGAGGCCCTGCTCATCGATTGGCTTCGCAAACGGTTTGAGAAAGTACCAGAGCGCCCGAAGTCAGTCGTCATTTACGGGCCAGATGAACGAGTGCTAGAAACCGTCTCGCTGTCCGGACCTGATGAAGAACCACAAATCGAGGTTCCTGACAGAGGCTGATTGGAGGAGGAACACGACTCGAGTCCAGAGGGATACCTCCGTTACAAGCATTCCCACGCGGTCGCCATTCGGAACGTCCGCTCGATACTCATGGATTAGCTGTGGATAACACCCGCTATCTAGAGGATCATTGCGTTCCCCAAGCTCGGCGCCTGGTTCAGCCCCTGAGTGCGGTGGAGCTGGTCCCGCTGGTAGACCGAGATTATTACCATCCGATGGAGATATTTGCACTGTCCAAACAGCTCGACGCGGCTCCAGGTGTCTATGGCACGTTTCCACTAGCCGGCGAGCGGGCGAGAACATTCCTCCACCAACGTGAGCCGCAACGCTTTTACGAACCCTTCGAGAATACGGCTCAAATCCTCGACGTCATGATGCTAAACGATTTGTTTGTACGCGGCAGGGCCTTGCCTGGCAGCGTGCCGGGGATCCTTGTGGCATTCCAGGCGTTCAACTCAATCTTCACGGCCCCTGGCGGTAGGGTGCCGCTTCCCGCGCCTGGCGAGACGTCACCCGGGTTTCATCAGGTGATGCTTACCGGACACTGGGAGAATCCAGGTCCCTGGCTGCACTTCCTCAATTGGTGGGGGCCGGGTTGGGGTGAGGAAGGCTTCGGCTATCTCTCCCGCGAATACCTAGACCAATATCTGTTCGAGGCTTGGCTCGCTTGGAACGCGGGTTTGGGTCCATCGCTACTTAGCTATCCGCAGCCCCGTGAACGAGGCTACCAGTTGTTTGCATACGAGCT
>JAUJMG010000140.1:7805-9155 GCA_030446955.1 Thermomicrobiales bacterium | reverse complement strand
CGGTGGTGAGTGTGGAGGGTCAGGGCAGCACCTTCACCCTCGCCCTCCCTCTGGAATCACCGCCACTGGATGGGTCCCGGTAGGAGACGTCTCACGCCGATTGGGACTCCAGGGAACGTCCCCTCACGATGCTCGCATGGGGATAGGCCTCGCTAGCTCCGGTCGCCGCCCCGCGAAGTTGACCTCGACGGCAACATCCCGGCGGGGCTCCTCCTCCGTCCCGCGCCGCCGAGCGGATCCCCGTACCACTCGTTTGTTGCCCTCCTGGCACAGCCCATGCTCCTGTTCTCCTACCCCGCGCATGTTCTCCGAAGAAAGGAGCTGGGGGATGATCATCAAAGGAGCCAGCGTCTGGGGCGACGGTTTAGCAGCGGGCCACGCGCGTCTGCGCAACGTTGCCTTGTCGCTGATGGGTCGAAACGCCGCAGGCTCCAAGTCGTGCAAGGATTTCGCTTCTCAGCCTGAGGCCCGGGCTTACTTCGAAGCGCATGGCAGCAACGCCCAAAACAACGTGGACAACCTTGATCACAATCACAATGGCATCGCCTGCGAGGTGTATCCCTACGGGCGCCCGGCCACCGGCGTCCCGGGGCTGCTGCAGCCGGTTGCTGGTCGGGTGCTGCTCCCTGGCATATTCGCGGCACTCGGTTGGGTGGCGGGCCGCCAGCAACGTCGCGCGTAGCCCGTACCACCGCTGGTGGCCTTCCCCCGGGTGGGTTCCCCCAAGCATGAAGTCCGCGCCTCTCGGAGGCAGCCGGCGCAGAGGCCAGACTAAGAGACGCTCATCTGGCGGCGAACGGCATTGAGCGACGGCCTGGCCGACCGGCTCGCGGTTAGGGCCGTAGAGCGATATCGCCCGCCGCCTTCATGGGCTCACAACCTTGTGGGGCGGCACCAGAGCGCAGGCCAGGTCGATCAATGGTTTCGTGAGCGAGCAGGGAAGGAGAGCGCATTGGCGGACTACGTGACTCAGGGGTTCCACCACGTGACGATGGTGGCCAAGGACGCGCGGCGGACGCTGGCGTTCTACCGCGATCTGCTCGGCTTCCCGCTCGTCAAGCGAACGGTCAACTTCGACGTCCCGAGCACGTACCACCTCTACTTCGGCAACGAGGGGGGGCAACCGGGCACGATCTTGACCTTCTTCGAGTGGCCGGATGCCCCGCGAGGTGCCTGGGGCGTGGGTGGTGTCCACCACGTCGCGCTCGCCGTCAGCGACGAGGAGCAGCAGCTCAAGTGGAAGCGTCGCTTGACGGACGCGGGGTTCCCGGTGACTGGTCCATACGACCGGACCTGGTTCACCAGCATCTACTTTGCCGACCCGGACGGGCAGATCCTCGAGATCGCCAC
>JAUJMG010000140.1:2401-7705 GCA_030446955.1 Thermomicrobiales bacterium | reverse complement strand
CTGGTCAAACGGAGTGTCAACCAGGACGACCCCAACACCCTCCACTACTTCTGGGCCAACTACGACGGCACTCGTGTCCTCCCGGCCAGTGACATGACCCTGTTCGGCTGGCCTGCTGATGCCCGCCGCGCTCGGGAGGGGACGGGGCAAACCCACCATGTCGCCTTCCGCGCGACCGACGAGGAGCAACTCGCCGGCTGGCGGGAGCACCTGCTCGGGCAGGGGATCGACGTTTCCCCGATCAGGAATCGCTGCTACTTCAAGAGTATCTACTTCCAGTCCCCGGACGGGTTGCTCCACGAAATCGCGACCGATCCGCCCGGTTTCGCCGTCGACGAGGACCCTGCCCATCTGGGTGAAGACCTCAGACTTCCCTCCTGGCTGGAGCCGCGCCGCGAGGAACTGACGAACGCGCTGCAGCCGCTCGACTGAGCATCAACGGACGTTGAAAGGAGGGCAGGCCAAACTCGCCTGCCCCACCATCTTGGAGTGCAACCCATGCTTCTGTACGACCAGCACATCCCCGAGGGCGCGAAGGATGGCGCCCCGTTGCTCGTCCTTCTCCACGGGCGCGGGAGTCACAAGGGGGACCTGATGGGCCTGCGCCCGGCGCTACCGGCAGACGCGATCATCGTGACGCCCCAGGCGCCGTTCCCCGGTGCACCCTGGGGCTACGGCGACGGCTGGGCGTGGTACCGCTTCCTGGGCGGCACCACGCCGGAGCCTGAGACGTTCGAGGAGGGGCAGGCGGCATTGGAGGCGTTCCTGCAGGAGATCCCATCCCGCCTGCCGGTCCGTCCGGGTCCGATCATCCTCGGCGGCTTTTCGCAGGGGGCCACGACCAGCCTCGCCTACACACTCCGTCATCCCGGCGAGATCGACGGCGTCCTCGTCTTCAGCGGCTTCCTGGCGAGTCACCCGTCGGTCCAGGCGAGGCCGGAGACGGCTAGCGGCCTGCGGGTCTTTTGGGCCCACGGCACCCGTGACCAGATGATCCCCTTCGCCAATGCGACGGACGGGCGTGCCGCCCTCCGCGAGGCCGGTGCCGATCTCACCGCGCGTGACTACCCGATCGGGCACTGGATCGAGGCGCAGGAACTGGCCGACGCGGTCAATTGGCTCAGCACGACGGTGGGAGCGGGAGTCCAACCGCGATAGCACTATCGGGAGCAGGAGTGCCGACAAGCACTGCGGGTCCCTATGCCCTTACAAGACTTGCTGATCAGTTTCTAGGGCCTGCCCATCCTCAAAGTACGTCATGACCTTGGCTCGGGCCCCCGTGGCCGACTCCGCCAGCATTCCTCCATATTGTGGTAGTTTCGTCTCGGTAGGAACGAAGGCTTGTCTCGTAAAGCTGGGCCGCACGGTTCCCGGGTCCTGCTGTTCATGACAAGAGTGACGACGCCGGAGCCCGTCACGGCGAGGACCAGGCCGTGAACGGCGGCATCCCTCAATGATTGTTCCCAAGTCCAATAACTGGACGACGCCCGCGTGGGCCATCGTTGCCCTCAAGTCGTGGGGGCCAGAGGCGGATCGCGGATGGTGATGCCCGACAACACGCACGAGCGTGAGCCCGTGTCCGTTGTAGAACCTAACGACCTCGGATTTGGCCGCCTCTACTGGGCCATCCGGGACGCTGTCGTCGTCGGCGAGGCGACGAGCGGCCGCATCGTGCTCTGGAACCCGGCGGCCGAACTGCTCTTTGGCTATCAGGCCACCGAAGTGCTCGGCAGCCCCATCGAGATCCTGGTCCCAGACGCACTCAAGGAGCGCCACCGCGCTGGGATCGCTCGCTACGCCATCACCGGCGAGGGCGCCCTGATCCAGGCGGGCGCACCCGTTGAACTTCCGGCTCTCCGCAAGGACGGCGGCGAGATCATAATTGAACTCACCCTCAGCCCGATAGAAGACGTAGGCTCCACGGGGCGCTATGTCTTGGCCCTTGTCCGTGACGTCACTGAGCGCAAGCGGGCAGAGGCGGAGCGGCTTGCGCTTGAGCGGGAGCGAGCCGCCCGCACGGCGGCCGAAGAGGCCGCGACAACGCTCGCTCGCCTCCAATCCGTCACCGACGCGGCCCTCGCCCACCTTGCACTCGCCGACCTGCTGAACGAACTCCTCGTCCGTCTCGGGCAGGTGCTCGAAGCGGACACGGCGGCCGTCTTGCTCCTGGACGACGACGGCACCCTCGTCATGCGAGCAGCCAAGGGGTTGGAGGAGGAGGTCGAGCAGGGGCTGCGCATCCCTGTCGGACAGGGCTTCGCGGGCCGCGTCGCGGCTGAGCAACGGCCCATCACCGTCCATGACATCAAGGATGTGGAGGTGGTGAGTCCTGTCTTACGGAGGAAGGGAGTACGCTCGTTGCTCGGCGCGCCGCTGCTGGTCGAGGGGCGGGTTGTGGGGGTTGTCCACGTCGGTACCTTCTCTCTCCGCCGGTTCGGCGACGATGACGCCCACTTGCTCCAGCTCGTGGCCGACCGCATCGCCTTGGCCATCGATCACGCCCGAGCCTACGAATCGGAGCGGCGCGCGCGAGCGGACGCCGAGGAGGCTGTGCGGGACCGCGACCGCTTTCTCTCGATCGCCGCGCACGAGTTGAGGACACCGGTCACCGGGATCAAGGGGAACGCGCAACTGCTCCGGCGTGTAGCCAGGCGTGGCCGGCTCGATGCGGAGCGGGCTGCCGCGTACGCGGCTACGATCGAGCAAGCAGCCAACCACCTCGCAGTGTTGACGGCCGATCTCCTCGATGTGTCCCGGCTACGACTCGGGCAACTGCCTCTCCGACGGAAAGCCATCGATCTCGCCGCCCTCGTCCGCGCCGTCGGGGCAGACCAGCAGGAGCGCCTTGAAGAGCGACACCACCTCGTCATCGATGTCGGCCAGGATCTCTGCCCGGTCATGGCCGATCCTCACCGCCTGGAGCAGGTGTTGGACAACCTCATCGATAACGCCGCCAAATACTCGCCCGCTGGGGGAACAATCAAGCTCCACACGCAGCCAGAAGGTGAGGGGGTCCTAATCGGGGTTCGAGACGAAGGGATCGGGCTGCCACCCGGGACAGTCGAAACCATCTTTGAGCCCTTCGCCCGGGCGCCGAACGCCATTGAGCGCCGGTTACCTGGGCTCGGGTTGGGCCTGCACATCTGCCGAGGCATCATCGAGCGGCATGGCGGTCACATCCGAGTCGAGAGCGCGGGTGAGGACCAGGGCACCACCGTCATCATCTGGCTGCCATGCGGCGAGGCAGCAAGGCAGACGTCTCTGGATGAGGCGACGCCGCCGGATGACGCGATATAGTTACTCGGGTAAGGCCACCGGCTGCCCACGCCACTGCGATGGCGCGCCTCTCTCGATCGGACGACGGCACGAATTGGGATGCTCTGTGCCTACCACCCTCTCCAATCGCATCCAGGATCCTAACCGGCTGGCCGCGCTGACGCGGACCGCGCTCCGGGACGCGACGGCCGACGCTGCCTTCGACCGGCTCACGCGCCTGGCGACGCGCGTCCTTGGCGTTCCCGTGGCCCTGGTTTCCCTCGTGGACGCGGACCGCCAGGTCTTCAAGGGAGCCGTGGGGCTGGGCGAGCCATGGGCCACGCGGCGGGAGACGCCCCTGTCCCACTCCTTCTGCCAGCACGTTGTCGCCTCGAGCGAGCCGCTGATCATCGAGGACGCCCGCGATCACCCTCTGGTCTGCGACAACCTGGCGATCCCGGACTTGGGCGTCGTCGCCTACGCCGGCATCCCGCTCACCACCGCCGACGGTCACGTCCTTGGCTCCTTCTACGCCATCGACCACGAACCGAGGCGGTGGAGCGAACCGGACATCGCGACCCTCCGGGACCTTGCAGCCGCCACGACCACCGAGATCGAACTGCAGACCTCCGTCCGCCAGGCTGACCTCGCTCGGCGGGAGAAAGAGGTCCTCTTGGACGCGGCAGCGGAAGGCATCTTCGGCATGGACGCCGATGGCCTCTGCACCTTCATCAACCCGGCCGCCTGCCGGCTCCTTGGGTACACCCCCGAGGAGTGCCTCGGCCGCAACATGCACGAATTGACCCACTACAAGCGAGCGGACGGCACCTCGTACCCAATCCAGGAGTGTCCGATCTTCCAGGCCTTCTCCGAAGGCCGCAGTGCCCGCCTCATTAACGAGACGCTCTGGCGCAAGGACGGGTCGGCGTTGCCCGCGCTCTACTCCGTCGCTCCGGTCCGCGAAGAGCAGGGCGTGGTGACTGGAGCGGTCGTCACGATCGTGGATGTGACTGAGCAGAGAGCGGCCGAGGCAGCGCTGGCGGAGCGCGAGGAGCAACTGCGGCTGGCAGTCGAGGCGGCGAACCTCGGCACCTGGGCGCTCGATGTCAGCACGGGTGAGATCGTCTCGTCGCCCCAGTGCAAAGCGAACTTTGGCTTGCCACCTGACGCCTCTCTAACCTACGAATCGCTCGTTGCCATGATTCACCCTGACGACCGGCCCGCCATGCAGGCGGCGGTCACTCGTGCCCTTGAGGCGTGCGGCCGGTACGAGACTGAGTACCGCGTGACGTGGCCAGATGGGAGCGTCCATTGGATTGGAGCGAGCGGCGGCGTCCTCTACGACGACGCTGGGCGACCAGCCCGTATGGCGGGGGTGACGGTCGAGATCACCGAACGCCGCCAGGCGGAAGAGGCGCAGCGGACATTTGTGGAAGCGGCGGCTCACGACCTGCGCAACCCTCTGACGGCGATCCGGGGGCAAGCGCAATTCCTGCGCAGGCGGGCACGGCGGGGGAACGTTCCTGACCCGGAGCAACTCGCCGAAGATCTGGCAGGGATCGAGGCGGCAGCCGGGCGAATCGCGGCGTTGCTGGGGGAACTGCAGGACGCGGCCGAGTTGCGCGCCGGACAGCCTCTAGAACTGCATACCATACCCAGTGACCTGGCGGAGCTCGCTCGGGCCACGGTCGCCGACGCTCAGGCCACGACGGGGCACCATCGGATCCGCGTCGACGCGGCTCAGGAGAAGCTTGTCGTCCCGGCGGATCCAGCGCGGCTCCGGCGAGTGCTCGACAACCTCCTGGCCAACGCGGTCAAGTACAGCCCTAAGGGTGGCCGGATCACCGTGGCGGTGCGGCGAGAGGAGCGTTCGGACCGCGGGTGGGCAGTGGTCACGGTCCGTGACGAAGGGGTGGGCATTCCAGCCGCCGACCTGCCGCACATCTTTGAGCGCCACCGGCGCGGCACCAACGTCGCGGGGCGCATCGGCGGTACGGGCATCGGGCTGGCCGGCGCCCAGCAGATCGTCACGCAGCATGGCGGAATGAT
>JAUJMG010000140.1:0-2301 GCA_030446955.1 Thermomicrobiales bacterium | reverse complement strand
CGAAGCCCCTCCGGGGCTGAGCACGGGCGGGCCGTCACTCAAGACCAGGTGATAAGCCCGATTCCGTATGACGCGCGCTCGTCTGCAGTCAGACGCGCGGCAGGACCTCGCGCTCGTAGAAGCGCAGGAAGCCCTCCTGGTCGGGACCGACCTGGTGGACGTAGACGTGATCGAAGCCGGCGTCTACGTACTCCCGCAGCTTGGCGAGGTGCCGCTCTGCGTCGGGCCCGCAGACAACCGTTTCGGCGACCTGTTCCTCGGTCACCAACTGGACCGCCTGCTCGAAGTGGGCCGGCGTCGGCAGCTCCTGGCCCAACTCGCCGGGCAGCGACGAGAAGGCCCAGTATTTGTGGGCGGTCCGCCGCCCGCTCGCCTCATCCTCGGCCCAACAGACGGTCATCTGTCCGTAGCGGGGCTTGCCGGCTCCGCCCGCGTTCTCGAACCCCTCCACCAGCGACCGCTCGGCCGTCGTCGCGCACAGCCCGTCCCCGATCCGGCCGGAGAGCGCCGCCGCTTTCGGGCCGCCCGCGGCGACGACGATCGGTGTCGGCTCCTCCGGAAGCGTGTAGAGGCGGGCATTCTCGACGGTGTAGTGACGCCCGCGGTGGCTCTGATTGCCACCCTGCCAAAGGAGGCGAATCACCGCCACCGCCTCTTCCAGCATCTCGGCCCGCACGTCGTACTCCGGCCAGCGATCACCAAGGATGTGCTCGTTGAGGTTCTCGCCGGTGCCGACGCCGAGGAAGAAGCGGCCCGGCATCATCGCCGCTACCGTAGCGGCGGCCTGGGCAATGACTGCGGGATGCACCCGGATGGTGGGACAGGTGACCCCGGTGCCAAGCCGCAGGCGCTCCGTGACCTGAGCGATACCGCCGATGACGGCCCAGACGAAGGGGCTGTGGCCTTGCGCGTCCACCCATGGGTGGAAGTGGTCGGAGATCAGGGCAAAGCCGAAGCCCGCTTCCTCGGCGAGCCGGGCGTGGCGGACCAGATCATTAGGGCGATGCTCCTCGCTCGACAGAGCGTAACCAACCTGGACCATCAGCATCCCCTCCACTCACTCGCCACACCCAACCGCGCTCCGGCAGGGGCTCGGTGATGTTCCGCACACGGCGGACCAGCAGCCTGACCCCACGTCTGCTTTCCACTGGAATCCTCACGGGCTGAGGGCTGAGGGCTGGGATCGGCCGCGTTCAGCGAATCCCATCCTGCTGCTGGGGTGCCGGCCACCGTTGGGGCAATGTCCCATGGTGTCGGAATCTGGACCGCGGAAGAGAGGCTGGCCGGGCGCAGGTATGATGTCGAAGGCTCCGCGCGGGGGCACTGGCCAGCGAGCGCGGCCATGACGAGCGACATCGAACCAGGATCGAAGGAGACGAGTCATGCCCGCCCGCCGCCCTCACCGAGCCGCCATCTTGACGCTGATGCTGCTCCTTCTGGCACCACTGGCGGCGGTCGGTTGGGCGGTCCCCATGCCGACAGCCTCGGCACATCACGACGCGACCCCGGTGGCAACCCCGGCCGCATCCGGCCCCGCCTGGGCCGACGACGCGGTCTGCTACGAGGTCTTCGTGCGGTCGTTCGCCGACAGTGACGGAGACGGCATCGGGGACCTCAACGGGCTCATCCAGAAGCTTGATTACGTCAACGACGGCGACCCGGCGACAATCACCGATCTGGGGGCAACCTGCGTCTGGCTGATGCCGATTTTCCAGGCCACGAGTTACCACGGCTATGACGTGGAGGACTACGAGCGCGTCGATCCGGAGTACGGCACGAACCAGGACTTCGAGCGTCTCGTCGAGGAGGCCCATCGGCGGGGCATTCGGGTCATCCTTGACCTGGTACTGAACCACACCTCCCGCAACCACCCCTGGTTCCAGGAAGCCTTAAACGACCCCGGGTCGCCGTATCGGGACTGGTACATCTGGTCGGAGGAGGATCCCGGTTATCCCGGCCCCTGGGGCGCGGAAGCGTGGCACCGCTCACCTGTCCGGGAGGAGTACTACTACGGGGTCTTCCAGGAGGGCATGCCGGACCTCAACTACCGCAACCCGGCCGTCACCGCCGAGGCAGAGCGGATCAGCGCCTTCTGGCTGAACGAGATGGGGGCCGACGGCTTCCGGCTGGACGCGATCAAGCACCTGATCGAGGAGGGCCAGGAGCAGGAGAGCACCGCGGAGACGCATGCCTGGCTCCGGGGCTACCGCGACTTTCTCGACGCGACTGCCCCAGACGCCTTCACGGTCGGCGAAGTCTTCGGCGCCAGTCCCTTCCTGCTGGCCCCCTACTACCCGGACC
>JAUJMG010000632.1 GCA_030446955.1 Thermomicrobiales bacterium | reverse complement strand
ACCGGATTGCTCTCAGCCGCTGCCCGCGACAGGCCCCCAAGACTCCCGGCAAGCAAGCCAATCCAGACCGGCCGGTTCGGGGGCTCGTAAGCGAGACGACGATGCATCGCGCGTGGCCCGCGAAAGGCGAATCGGACTGCCACGGCATTTCGTCAGTCCGATCGACTCATGTCCGGCGGTGATCAGGGCGTTTCGTACATCCGCAGCACCTCGGCCGCCTGGCGCACGAGACGCTCCCGTAGATCGGAAGGCTCCAGGACTCGGGCGCGATCCCCGAAGGCGAGGATCGTGCCGCACGCCAGCTGTTCCGTCTCGAACGCCACGACCAGCTCGCGCCAGCCGTCGGCGCCGGGCTCGCTCGCCTGCTCCACGGCCGCCCAGTTCCCGGGATACGCGAGAAACTGGTGGACCTCCGGCGCGGCATGGAGCGTGATCGGGTAGCGTGGCAATCCCGCCACGAACTCCGCAGTACTGGTTGCCCACCAATCGGACAGGTTGAAGTCAGGAGGACGCTCAACCGTCTCCGGCAACAACTCCACGCCACGCACCCGCGAAACCCGGTAGCTCCGCACCTGTCCATCGGTCGCAGCGGCCAGATACCAGGTCGAGCCTTTCGCGACGAGCCCAAGGGGATTCACATCACGCTCTACGGTGCTGCCGTCCGACCGCCCGTACTCCATGCGCACCCGCCGGTCGGCGAAGACGGCCTGCCGCAGCGCCGGCAACATCGGGACGGGCTCGGGCTGAGCTCGCCAGGAAGGAACGTCGACGTGAATGCGTTCGGACACCAGATCCGCGTCGCGCTGGCGGGAGGATGCCATCGCCGCCTGGACCTTCAGATGCGCAGCGCGGGCCGCGTCGTTGAGCCCCAGATCGTCAACAAGGCGGCCCTGCCGCCCGAGAAACAGGGCGTGTATCTCGCTTTCGGCAAGTCCGGTCACCCGGGTGCGGTAATCGTCGGGCAGCACCCAGCCGCCGTGGGCGCCGCGCTCGGCGTAGACCGGAACGCCCGCCGCCGAGAGCGCCTCCATGTCACGATGGATCGTGCGTTCCGATACCTCCAGCCGGGTCGCAAGCTCCCCGGCAGTCATGCGCCGGTGAACCTGCAACAGCAGCAAGGCCGACAACAGCCGATCGGCACGCACTGGTCCCCCCTCTCACGACCGGCAATGAGTGCCACGCCAACCCGGCGAATCACGATCTGGAATCATGACAACCCGTGTCTTGATTCTTCCCTATCCTACTCCTCCGTGCCGCATGGTTAGTGGCAGGCGTGTGACAGCCGGAGGTGTGAATGATCCAGGCAGAGAAGCAGATCGTCGCGGCGGAGAGGACACAGGCAGAACCGCGCGCGGGACGCCCGGTCATGCCGACGGACTACGGAGTTCCGGCCAGTGAGGAAGGCCTCCTGCCGTGGCGCCACGCGACCGAGCGCCTCAGCGAAGCGATGAACTACTGGATCGGAACGTGTCGCCCGGATGGACGACCGCACGTCTCGCCGATCTGGGGCGTCTGGCTGGACGGCTTCCTCTTCTTCGACGGCAGCCCTGAGACACGTCGCGGCAAGAACATCGCAAGCAATCCGAACATCACGGTCAACCTGGAGAGTGGCAGCGATGTCGTGATCCTGGAAGGGATCGCGGAGGACATCACGCCCGACCTGGACCTTCGCACACGGCTGTCGCAGGTCTACACGGCGAAGTACGCCGATTCCGGGTATTCGCCGGGCCCCGAAACCTGGGAACAGGGCATCTACCGCGTCCGCCCCCGCCGCGTCCTCGCCTGGACCACCTTCCCCACCGACTGCACCCGCTGGGAGTTCTGACGTCTCCGACGGCGGACGGGCACCCGGCCCGGTCCGCCGCAGGGCGTGGCACCCGTCGTGGCAAGCGAGAGAGGAGCCCCCTCCCTCATCAAAAAGCGCACCTCTCTCCACGGGAGGCGGCGGCCGTCCGTTGGGCGCTGGGCCCGGCGGGGCTATCCCACCCGGGCCACTGCACCTTCCAGGGTGCCCGTCACAACGAGCGCGTACTCGGCAAACACGCCGCTCATGGCGGGTGACGTGGCGGCTGCCACCCAATCAACCCGTCGCTGATCTCGTCGTTTCACAGGTCGACGGAAGCCGAGGCGCCGGTCTCTTGATGAAGACGACCCCCTTTAGGCAGCCGGCTACAGCAGCGGGGACCCGGGTTCGGGCACTCACTGCAATGCGAGGGCGTCCACTCGGTCAGGAGCGCAGCCGGGGGTCAAGCGCGTCGCGGAGGCCGTCGCCGAGCAGGTTGAAGCCGAGGACCGCGAGGGCGATCGCGGTACCCGGCACGATGGCGGCCCAGGGGGCGAGCTGAAGGAAACCGTAGCTGGAGCTGACCATCGATCCCCAACTCGGGGAGGGCGGCTTGTTGCCCAGCCCGAGGAAGGCCAGCGCCGCCTCCGCCAGCACCGCGAAGGCGAAGTTGAGGGAGGCGTGGACGATCAGCGGCGCGG
>JAUJMG010000139.1 GCA_030446955.1 Thermomicrobiales bacterium | reverse complement strand
GGGCGCCTCGACGGGGAGTTTCGTGCTGGATCGGATGGGCAGGACGGGCGGCCCGCGTCGCGCCTTGAGCACCGCGGGCCGCCCGTCGACGTTCCTCCACTATGGAGGCTAGGCGCTCTCGAGGGTGGCGTTGAGGTTGATCTGGACGTTGTTGCGGAGGGCGTTGGAGACGGGGCAGCCTTGCTCTCCCTCCCGGGCGGCCTGCTCGAAGGCTGCCTGGTCGAGGCCAGGCACACGGCCGCGAACGTCCAGGTTGGAGTAAGTGATCTCGAAGCCGCCACCCCCGGCCTTGGGGTGGAAGCCAACAGTGGCGGTGACTTCCAGTTGGTCGGCCGGGTTTCCGGCTTGGGCCAGGGCGTGGGAGAAAGCCATCGCGTAGCAGGAGGCGTGCGCCGCGGCGACCAATTCTTCGGGGCTGGTCTTGCCGTTCGCCGCTTCCGTGCGGGCCTTCCAGGTGATGCCCTGGTCCTTGAAGACGCCTGTCGTGTCGGCGGTGACTTGTCCGCTGCCTTCGAGGAGGCTGCCTTCCCAGACCGCCGTTGCCTGTCGCTCCGCCTGTGCGCGTGCCATGTTCTGGAGATTCCTTTCTGCTCATCCGCGGTGGGCCGGATTGGCCGCCGCGTCTCGTTCACCGAGCCAATGCGGACCCGGCCGGCCACCTAAAGTGGGCCTACGCCGGGGATGGCAAGACCCAGACCTCCACAGCGGCCGTCGGTAGCATCAGGCGGACGGGTGGAGGTCCGGGTATCGTGCCGACGCTAGGCCGGCGGGGGGTCGATGTAGACGGTCTTGGTCTGGGTGAAGAAGTCCCGGGCGGCCTTGCCCTGCTCCCGGGAGTAGGAGCTGGAGCCCTTCATGCCGCCGAAGGGGACATGGGGCTCGGCGCCGGGGGTCTCGCTGTTGACGTGGACGACGCCAGCCTGAATCTCCCGGGCGAAGGTGAGCGCCTTGCCGAGGTCGCGGGTGAAGAGGGAAGCGGAGAGGCCGAAGCGGACCGTATTGGCGACGGCGAGCGCCTCATCCATTCCGTCGACCGGGATCACGCCGAGGACGGGACCGAAGAGTTCCTCCTGGCCCAGCTTGGAGGCGGGATCGACGTCGCCGAAGAGGGTCGGGGCGACGAAGTGGCCGCGACCGTGGCCGTTCTCCGAGGGGCGATCCCCGCCGGCGAGCAGGTTGGCGCCGGACTGGCGGGCGGCGTCCACCTCGCCGGCGATTCGCTCCGCGGAGTCTTCAGAGATGACCGGTCCGATCTGCGTTTCGGCCTGGAGGGGATCGCCGACCTTGAGGGCCTTGACCTTCTCAACGAGGCGCTCGGTGAAGGCGGCGGCGATGGAGCGGTCGACGATGGCGCGGGAGGTGGCGGTGCACTTCTGGCCGGTGCTCATCATCGCGCCGGAGACGACGTGGGCGAGGGCGTGGTCCAGGTCGGCGTCGGCGAGGACGATCGCGGGGTTCTTGCCGCCAAGTTCGAGCTGGAGCTTGGCGCCGGTCTCCGCCGCGATCTTGCGCAGGTCGGCGCCGACGGCGTTGGAGCCGGTGAAGGTGACGCCGGCGATGCGAGGGTCGCGGACGAGGGGATCCCCGACGGCCCCGGCGCTCCCGGTGACCAGGTTGAGGACGCCGGGCGGCAGGCCGGCCTCGGCGAGGGCTTCAACGAGGCGGACGGCACAAAGCGGGGTGAGGCTGGCCGGCTTGAAGACGACGGTGTTGCCGAAGGCGAGGGCCGGGGCGATTTTCCAGGCCGGGATCGCGATCGGGAAGTTCCAGGGTGTGATGACCCCGACGACGCCGAGCGGCTCGCGCACGGTGTAGAGCAAGGTCAGCGGGTTCATCGAAGGGTAGTGCTCGCCGCTGGGCTGCTGGGCCTCGCCGGCGAAGTAGCGGAGGATCTGGACGGCGCGGCCGGTCTCGCCGATGCCCTCCTTGAGGGTCTTGCCCTCCTCGCGGGTGAGTTCGCGCCCGACCTGCTCCTGGCGGGAGGCGAGGATCTCGGCGGCCTTGTGGAGGATGTTGGCGCGGGCGACGGCGGAGGTGCGACGCCAGCCGTCCGCAGCCTCGGCGGCGGCGGCGACGGCGGCCTCGACGTCCTCCTTGGCGGAGGAGGCGAAGCGGCCGACGAGGTCGTCGGTGTTGGCGGGGCTGCGGTCCTCGAAGGTCTCGCCGGAGGCGGCGGGTCGCCATTCGCCGCCGATGTAGTTGCCGTAGGTCTGGGCCTGACCGGTCGCGGCCGGCATAGTGTGGGCTGGTGCTGCCACTGGTTGGGTGCTCCCCGTGAGCGACGTCCTGTCGCGCGAGTGATGGGGAGGAATTGTAGCGGAGGGGGACGAGGGGGCGGAGGGGGATGGGGGATGGTTCGCCACCCGGCCCGCCAATGCTGGGGGAAGACAGGGAGCGGGGCGGGGTGACGGGAGGCGGGAGCGGCTGGCGGCGGGGCCGGGCGACCCAGCGGGTCGCCCCTACGACGGGCCTTGGTGCCTCAGCGCTCTGTTCCCTTGGTGAGGGGTCTCGGAGGCACCGGCGTGCCCTCCGGACCGGGCTGCACGACACGGTGTCATGGCCTCGCGGGCCTCCACGGCACGCTCCGGCACCAGAGGCACGGGTCCGGGAGGGAGACGCGGTCTGGTGGGGATGGGGCCACTGCGGACGGCGGGGAGAGGCTCGGGGTGACCGGGGTGAGCTCCCGGGTCTCGGATGACGGGAGGACGGTCCCGAGCAGGATGAGGCGCTGCCCAGGTCCCGCTGTCCCACCGGGAGCAGACCGCTTGGGAGTCAGGGTAGGCGATCGACCGAGGGAAGAAAAGGACCCAGGAGGCACGTTAGGAGAGGTGACGTGCGGGGATGTCGGGCTGATGCGAGACGGGCGACCCGGCGGGTCGCCCCTACCGGCGGGGGTGGCGGGACTGGATGGGGTGGTTGCGGGAGGGGCGACGGGTGGGGGACCCTCCCATTGGGTGTGAGGTGGGGAGGGTTAATCAGCGGGAACCCGGGTCGGGGCGAGGTCGGCGGCGATGGTTTCGAACTGCTCCAGGGCGGCGCGGAGGTCTTCGACGATCTCGGCGGCGAGGAGATCGGGGTCAGCGAGGGTGGCGGCATCCTCCAGGGCGTCGTCTTTGAGCCAGAAGAGGTCAAGGCTGGCTTTATCACGGGCGAGCAGCTCGTCCTTGGGTAGGGGCGCCACCGGCCGGCGGGGCTGTCCTGGGACCAGGTGGGGACGCGGGCGTAGCGGTTCTCCGGACGGTAGCAGGCGACGAACTCGTCCAGGTCGGCGCGCTTGAGGGGGTTGGTTTTGAGGGTGAGGCGGACGTTGGTGCGGAGGTCGTAAATCCAGAGGGTTTTGGTCCAGGGGGTGGGGCTGGCGGGCTTCTTGTCGAAGAAGAGGACGTTCGCCTTGACGCCCTGGGCGTAGAAGATGCCGGTCGGCAGGCGGAGCAGGGTGTGGACGTCGCACTCGTGGAGCAGCTTGCGACGGACCGTCTCGCCGGCGCCGCCCTCGAAGAGGACGTTGTCCGGCACGACCACGGCAGCGCGGCCGGGGATTGCCAGGATGGTCTTGATGTGCTGGACAAAGTTGAGCTGTTTGTTGGAGGTGCTGGCCCAGAAGTCGTCCCGGACCACCGTGAGGGCTTCGCGCTCCTGGTCGCCCTCGGCGGTGACGGTCATGACGCTGGACTTGCGGCCGAAGGGCGGATTGGAGAGGACGACATCGAAGCGGGCGCTGGGGTCGGCGCGGAGACTGTCGTCGGTCTTGACGGGGGGATCGGCCTCGTCGGAGACGGGCCCGATGCCGTGGAGGAGCAGGTTCATGGCGCAGAGGCGGGTGACGCCATCGACCAATTCCACGCCGCGGAGGGCGTCGAGGCGGAGGTGGCGCTTCTGATCGCGGTCGAGGGCATAGTGCGTGGCGACGTGGTCGTGGGCGGCAAGGAGGAAGCCGCCGGTGCCGCAGGCAGGGTCGCAGATCGTCTCGCCGGGAGCGGGCCGGACGACGTCGACGATGGCCTGGATGAGGGGGCGGGGGGTGAAGTACTGGCCGGCGCCGCCCTTGGTGTCCTGGGCGTTCTTCTCCAGGAGGCCCTCGTAGGCGTCACCCTTGACGTCGGCGTCGAGGGTGGTCCAGCGCTCGCGGTCGATGAGGTCGGCGACGAGGCGGCGAAGCTTGGCGGGGCCCTGGATCTTGTTTTGGGCCTTGCGAAAGATGACGCCGAGCATGCCGGGGCAACGGCCGAGGGTCTCCAGGGTGTGGCGGTAGTGGACTTCGAGGGCATCGCCGTCGCGGGCGACCAGGCTGGGCCAGTCGTGGCCGGCCGGGATGGCGGAGGGCTGGTTGTAGGGGGGCTGGGTGCGCTCGTGGGCCATCTTGAGGAAGAGGAGATAGGTGAGCTGCTCGACGTAGTCGCCGTAGGAGAGGCCGTCGTCCCGGAGGACGTTGCAGTAGTTCCAGAGCTTGGAGACGACCTGTTGGGCGTGGTTGCTGGCCATAGTTCCTTCGCTACTCCTCGATGCCTGTGCCGGTGGCGGCGGTACTAGCTAACGGGGGAAGGAGGGCCGCTTGGATCTCCTTCAGCGTTTGGCCAGTTTCGTCCTTCCATTCCTCCCGCCCGTTCGCGTTGCGCCCCATCAGCGCCGCCGCCGCGGTCGACGGCGACTCAAACGGGTAGTCCTGCGTCAATCTCAGCATGCCGTCTGCTTCGATCATCACCCCATCCTGAAGGAGCTTTTGCCGCAGCGTCAGGATGTACCGTTGGGTCGCATCCGTCGCTCGGATTCGTCCGGTGGAACCTTTGAGGACCACGAAGCCTTCCGGCGTATCCCGCCCGACCGCGCTTGCGCCGCCTCGCCTTATGTAGAGGAGCGGCGCTTCAGGGAAGTTACGGGGCAGTTCGGCAGTAGCCACTTCGAACGCTGTCACGCCGAGGAGCGGGTAGATGAGCAGCATGTCTTCCAAGAAGGATTCGGCGTCGGCGGTGTCCGCTTCTGATAGGTTTGGTCTGCTCGGAATCGTTTCGTTCTCCAGATCGGCGCGCTTGTCGGCGTGCCAGCTCAATGAGCCGCGCCTCCAGGTACTGCACGTGAGCCTTGTTGAGGTTGGCGTCCTTGCTAGAGAACAAGACGAGGTGGGTCCAAAAATCCTTGCCACGTAGATGAGAGTCGAGCCGGTCGCGGGCAACGTCGGCCTGGCCTACGTAGACGGCCTGGCGGGTGCCACCGGATGGGGAGGGGCCAACCAGGACATAGACACCGGGTCGGCCAAACTCCTCCCGGCTTCGCACGCCGGGATCGGGATACTGGGCACGGGAGCAGGTCATGGCGACGCCGGTCCAGTTCGACTTTTCCACGGAGCGTAGGCCGTCCGGGGTGCCGTCGACCAAGAAGAGCCGCACCGAGACGCCGCGCCGGTGCGTTCTATCCGAGGGCAAGTTGTCCCTCCCGCGTTTTCCGTGATCGCTTACCACTGACCGCTCGGTTGCGCCCACCATCTTCACCCATTACTCGCTCCGCCTTGATTCGTGCCAGCAGGGCGATGGCGGGTTCGTCGTCAGGGTCCCGGGGGACGAGTCGGCCGGCGAAGGCGCGGCGGAGGATGGCTTGGCGCATTCGCTCGGCACGCTTGAGGTCGGTGGTGACCACCGCCTCCAAATCGTCCAGGACCGACAGCCGCCGCTCGACCTCGGCCACGATGCGGTGCTGCCCAGCGAGGGGAGGAAGCGGTACCGGGATGCCTCGAATGTCGCCTCCCGACACGCCGGACTGCCCCGCTGTTGTTCGGACTCGCCTGGCGAGAAAAGCTCGAGATGTGCCGGTGTTGAGCACAATCTCCAGAAACTCTGGTAGTACGAGGGTAGGGACCACCTTGGCTCGGATAAGTTTGTCGGGGTGAACGACATTCCCGCGGGTGGAGCGAACGACTCCGCAAACCCCTACCAGATTCGGGTTGCCGTTGTATCTAGTGAACAGTAGGTCTCCCGCGTCTAGGAAGTAGTCGGCGTAGTTCTCCGGAGCGCCTGACAAGAAGCGGAGATCGTCCATGTTTACGGACATGGGCCGTAGCGCGCTGATTCTCAGGATAGGAGTGCCGACACTCGCGTCTGGTCGAGCAGAGATACCGTTACGTAGGAAGACCAGGAGTTGATCGAACTGCGCCCAGGCCCAGCCCTCTGGCACGTTGGCCTCATCGATGATCCCCTGCGGTCCCGGTTCCTCGTGCTTGGACTTACCTGAGCCGTTAGCTCTTCCCTGAAGGCGAGCCCCCCAGTGAGCATGCCGCTCCCTAAGGATGCGTGCGAGCAATTCTTCGCCTGTCTCGTAGTCGCGGCCTTCGGCGCGGGCGAGGGCGGCTTCGGTGGGAACGAGGCGGCCGGTGCAGGCGGCGGTGAGGACGGCGGAACGGTATCGCTTGAGGTTGGTCCGCGCCCGCTCCAGCGCCGCGACCGCCGCGTCCAGCCGCGTGAACTGCTCCTCGATGGCGGCGACGATGCGGTGTTGTTCGGGGAGGGGGGCGACAGGAAATCTAAACGCCTGGATATCTTTCGGTCGCACGGCCGGGTAAAGAGCTCCCTGGACCAGCTTGGACATGGAATCGATGAAGGCTTCCGTCTGAACGAGATAGAACAGCCAGCGGGAGACGATAGATCCTGATCTGAGGACATGAAAACCCGTGGAACCCACGGCGCCGTCATGCTCATCTGGCACTATAGCCACGGCATTGAGATTCGGGCGGGTCATTGAAACCAATACGTCCTGCGCTTGTAAACGTTGTCGGGCTCGGCTGGGTGCCTCAGAGGTGTGCAGACGCTTAGGAGCGGTAATCCTTTTCGTCCGGTTGTCAATGCTGCTTATGTCGATATAGACGAAGTCAGGGGAGGCATCCGGTCCTCCTTGATCAATCCTTCCGCTTGTGACTTCTCCGAGGGTGCTCCAACTCCATCCATCCGGCAATTTCTCCAACCAGTTGACACTCACGCCGCCAACACCTCGTTCAGTTCCTCCAATAGTGGGTTGAGGGCCGTGCCAAACAGGTCGTAGGCGCGACCGAGACCGCCTTGCTGCGTGAAGGGGGTCTCATCAAAATCGTCGACGTCGATGCGGAGGCTGGCGGCGACGTGGTCGCGGATGGCGTCGAGCCAGCGGCGCTGCTCCGGGCTGAAGCGGCGGCCGTTGGCCTCCTGCTGAGCGAGCCAGGCGGCGTAGCGGGCGGCCACGCGGTCCGGGAAGGGGACAAGTTCGTCCTCCTGGCCGAGGGCGAAGCGGACGAGGGAGACGACATCGGTGAGGACGCGGCGACTGGAGCCGCGCACTTTGGAGCGGTCCAGCGTTTCGTAGGCGCGCCAGAGGGTGTCCGGGGTCCAGGCTCGCGGCGGGGCTTCGATGGTCTGGGCCAGGGCCTTCAGGTCGGAGAAACGGAGGCGCTGGGCGTAGGGTCGGCTGTAGAGGACCTGGAGGGCGGCGATCTCGTCCCCGTGCTCCTGGAGGAAGGCTTCGAAGGAACTCGTGAGGGCGGCGGCGCGCTCGCGGGCGGCCTCGGAGTAGCCGGCCTCCAGAACTTCGTCTTTGGTCACGGTGTCGATGGTCTGCTCGGAGCGCTGGCGGGCGGTCTCCAGGGCGTTCCGGAGATCGGGGTTGGCCGCGAGGGGATAGGCGGCAGCGCGGAGGAGACGCTGGGCGGCGGCGGCGGTCTGCTGCAGGGTCGAGTCCACGCCCTCTGGCAAGCCGGCGTCCTGGCGGGCGGCGGCGAGGTGGCGGTCCGGGTCGAGGGCCGAGACGAGGTCGGCGGCGATGTCGCGCAGGGTGAGGCCGCCCGCGGCCGCGGTGAGGTCGCGGCGCTCGCGGTCCGTGAGTGCGCGGTCGAGACGGGAGAGGCCACCGGCGAGGGTGGAGAGCAGGTCCGGGTCGAGGCTGCCGAAGGCGACGGCCTGGAGCAGCTTGCCGAAGGCGACGGTGGGCTGGCGCTCCAGGGAGGGGGCGTCGGTGAAGACCTGCTCGGTGACGCCGACGCAGTCGACCAGGACGAAGCGGGGCTTGGCCTGGGCGTCCGGGGTGACTTGGCGGAAGTCGGTCGGGCTGATGACGCGGACGCCGCGACCTTTCATCTGCTCGAAGAAGTTGCGGCTCTTGACGGCGCGCATGAAGAGGACGGCCTCCAGCGGCTTGATGTCGGTGCCGGTGGCGATCATGTCGACGGTGACGACGATCCGGGGGTCGTAAGAGTTGCGGAAGGAGGAGAGCAAGTCTTCCGCTTTGACCCCGGAGGATTTGAAGGTCGTCACCTCGTGCTCGGTGCCGTCCGCGAGGGTCTCGCGGGAGACGACGCGGGCGGTGCCGGTCTTGTAGGTGATCTTCTGGCAGAAGTCGTTGCCGCGGCCGAACTCCTGGCGGACGATCTGGACGATGTCGTCGGCGTGGCTGTCGTCCTTGGCGTAGATGAGGGTCTTGGGAACCTCCGTGCGGCCCGGAAAAATCTCCGTGAAGAGGTTGTCCTTGAAAGTGCGGACGACGGTGCGGATCTGATCCAGGGCGACGACGTCGCGGTCGAGGGCGGCGGCTTCGTAGGTGAGGTCGTCGTCGAGTTGCTCCCAGCGGACGGCGCGGGTCGCGCGGTCGCGGCGGTCCACCCAGTCGCCGGCTTCGACGACGGAGCCTGCTTCGGTGACGCGAGTGCGGATGCGGTAGACGTCGTAGTCGACGTTGACGCCGTCAGCAACCGCCTGCTGGTGGTTGTACTCCATGACCAGATTCTGGTCGAAGTAGCCAAAGGTCTGCTTGGACGGGGTAGCGGTGAGGCCGATCAGGAAGGCGTCGAAGTACTCCAGGACCTGGCGCCAGAGGTTGTAGATGGAGCGGTGGCACTCGTCGACCACGATGACGTCGAAGGACTCGATGGGGATGGCGGGGTTGTAGGCGACGGGGACCGGCTCGCGGTTGAGCAGGAGGCCGGAGCCGGCGTCGAACTGGGAGCCTTCCTCCAGGGCGGGGTCGAGGTCGGGGTCGCCGCGGAGCATGGAGTAGAGGCGCTGGATGGTGGTGACGCAGACCTTGGCGACGGGATCGAGCTTGTTGGACTGAAGGTGCTGGACGTTGTAGAGCTCGGTGAACTTGCGGCCGTCGTCGGGCGCGGTGTAGGCCTGGAACTCCTTGAGGGTCTGGCGGCCGAGGTTGGCGCGGTCGACCAGGAAGAGGACGCGGCGG
The DNA here is from genome assembly GCA_030446955.1 of Thermomicrobiales bacterium. Lineage (GTDB taxonomy): Bacteria > Chloroflexota > Chloroflexia > Thermomicrobiales > UBA6265 > LC2-1. Next base: position 2 of record JAUJMG010000139.1, on the reverse strand, counting down.
GC
>JAUJMG010000013.1:17182-25826 GCA_030446955.1 Thermomicrobiales bacterium | reverse complement strand
CGCCCCGGCTTGCGCGGAGGCCTTCGCGGACGTCTTCGGGTTGGAATTGGCGTGGCCGTCCGTTTCGAGTCATTAGGACCCCACGACCGGAGGCAAGCACTGGGGCGACCGGTGTGGCTTGCGGTTGAGGGGCGGGGATGGTTAGATGCGCGGACTTCCGGCGACGGGGGTTGAGCACTGGTGCGCGTGGCCACCAGCGGCCGGATGACCCCAGGACCGTGATGGAGCGGTCTGATCGAGAGCGCACGGGCGGGGGCGAGGTTGCTGCCGCCACGACCAAGGAGGATTCGCGAATGACCCGAGGACGTTTGGCTACCGTGCTGCTGGCGGTCGCGCTGTTACTGGCCGGGCTCGGGGTACGTGATGGGCGCGCTCAGGACCGGATTTCGATCGCCACCGGAGGCACGGGAGGCGTCTACTACCCGTATGGCGGTGGGATGGCGAACGTCATCTCGGAGAACCTGGAGGGGGTTGACGTCACGGCCGAGGTGACGTCGGCGTCGGTTGACAACATGCTGCTGATCGAGAGCGGTGACGCCGACTTGGCCTTTGTGCTTGGAGATACGGCCTACGATGCGGTCCAGGGCCGCGATCCGTTCAAGCAGCCGGTTCCGGCCCAGACCCTGGCGACGCTCTACAACAACTACACCCATATCGTGACGACGACCAACAGCGGGATCAACACCGTGGCGGACCTGCGTGGCAAGACCGTCTCGACGGGAGCCCCGGGGAGCGGGACCGAGGTAATCGCTAACCGGATTCTGAGCGCGGCCGGGCTCAATCCGGACACCGACATCAACCGCCAGCAACTCGGTGCGTCCGAGTCGGCCGCGGCGATCAAAGACCGAAAGCTTGACGCCTACTTCTGGTCCGGCGGGCTGCCGACGGCATCGGTGACCGACCTGGGCGCGACGCCAAACATCGGTCTCAAGCTGCTGCCGAACGCCGAGTTCGTCGGCCAGCTCCAGCAGCAGTACGGCGCGTTCTACGCGACGGCGACCATCCCGGCCGGGACCTACCCGGGCCAGGCCGAGAACCTTGATGTAGTCGTGGTGCCCAACCTGCTGGTGGTCAACGAAGACTTTGATGAGCAGTTGGCCTACGACATCCTACGGGTGCTGTTCGAGCACCAGCCGGACTTGGTCGCGGTCCACCCCGCCGCCGCCGACCTGACGCTGCAGAACGCCACTCAGAACTCGCCGCTGGAGTACCACCCCGGCGCGCTCCGGTTCTACGCCGATCAGGGCGTGACCGTCGGAGCGACGCCGACAGCCAGCCCGGAGGCAAGTCCGGCGGCAAGCCCAGCGGCCTAGCAACCGAGGACGTGCGGGCTGATCATGCCGGCTTGGCGAGGGAACCGGTGGTCCGGCTGGACGGGGGGCGCCGCGGTGGTGGCGCTCCTCGTCGCAGCCGGGGCGATGGCAACCCCTGTGCCCGCCTTCACAGCGACGGACCTCACGAGCGGGACACGGGCGGTGTGCCGTGCCGCCGGCGCTGACAAGCGGCTGGCGTTAGCGTTCACCCATTCGATGTATGGTGGCCGGGTTGTTGAGGAGTACGTGGCTACCCGGAGCGGGGAGCTGCGCCGGACATCGGTGACAACTGAGAATGCCGCCGCAGCTGAGTACTACGCCTATTACGGCGCGACCACGCGGGACGGGAAGCGCTTCCGGGTCGTGACACCGGCAGAGGAATTCGCGCAGCTTGTGGTGCGTGTGGACCGCGTCGGCAATCAGGGGTTGACGGTCAGCGGCGAGGAGATCGACCTGCTCGCCGCGACCGGTGTCGGCCACCAGGTTCGCCTTGCGGTCGAGCCGGTGACGTTTGGCCGGCGGCTCCTCGGAGCCTGCTGAGCGGAGCGACCATGAGGAGGCGGGGGATGGCACCCGACGAGCCGGGAAGGCGGGAGCCGGCTCCGACGACGAGCGGAGCATCCCAAGAGGATCCGCTTCAGATCGATCGGGAGACCGCGGAGGACGCCTACCTCGGGGAAGCGCTGTCCGAAGACCGTGCTCAGGAGATCATCGAGCAGTTCGAGGGGGAGGGCCAGGCCCGACGGCTGGGCGGGAGGTGGGGCTACGTCGCCACCGCGATCGCGGTCGGGCTGTCGGTCTACGCTCTCTACGCGACCCAGGCCACGATTCCAGCACAGGTGTACCGCACCAGCTTTCTCGGGGCGGCGCTGGTTCTCACTTTCCTGCTCTACCCGTTCAGCCAGCGTGGCCGTGGCCGGGTCGGCGTGGGCGACCTGCTGCTGGCCGGGGCAAGCCTAGCCGTAACGCTCTACCCCGTGCTCGATTACCAGGAATTCGTCTACCGCGCGGCCCGTCCGACCACGCTGGACGTGGCGATGGGCACCATCCTGATCCTTCTGATCCTGGAAGCGACGAGACGCACCGTCGGCTGGATCCTGCCGGTGGTCTCAGTGGTGTTGATTCTGTATGGCGTCTATGGGTATCTGCTGCCGGGCCAGTACGGGCACAAGGGATACGACCTGGACCGAATCGTCGGAAACCTCTATGTGACGCTGGAGGGAATCTTCGGGGTTCCGATCGACGTCACGGCGACCTACATCATCCTGTTCACGATCTACGGGGCGGTGCTGGAGTTCTCAGGGGCCGGCAAGTTCTTCCTCGACTTCTCCCTGGCGGCGACGGGCCGGCGGGCCTCGGGAGCAGGTCGCACGACCACCGTGGCCGGCTTTCTTCTCGGCACCGTCTCTGGCAGCGGGGTGGCCACCACCGTCACGCTAGGGTCGGTCGCCTGGCCGATGCTGCGCCGGGCGGGCTATAGCGCTGAAGCGGGCGGAGCGGTGCTCTCGGCCGGTGGGATCGGGGCGATCCTTTCGCCGCCGACGTTGGGGGCTGCCGCGTTCCTGATCGCCGAGTTGCTCCAGATCTCCTATCTCGACGTCCTGAAGATGGCGACCATTCCGACGATTCTGTATTACCTGTCGATCTTTCTGATGATTGAGCTGGACGCTCGCCGCCTAGGCGCGCGGGACGTGCGGATCGACGTGCCGCCGGTCGGCACGCTTCTGCGCCGGTACGGCTACCACTTCACCTCGTTGTTCGCTATCGTGGGGCTGATGCTGCTCGGCTTCACGCCCATCGCGGCGGTCTTCTACGCGACGATCCTTGCCTTCGGACTGAGCTTCCTGCGGCGGGAGACCGCCCTCACGCCGCGGCGCTCGCTGCGGGCGCTGGAGGCCGGAGCGACCGGCACCCTCTCCGTCGCGGCGACTACCGCGACCGCCGGAATCATCGTCGGCATCTTCACCCTGACTGGCTTGGGACTGAAGATGGCCGACTTGATCGTGGACCTCGCCGGGGGCCGGCTCTTCTTGACGGTAATACTGACGGCACTCTCCGTCTGGATCCTCGGATTGGCGGTGCCGGTCACCGCGTCCTACATCATCGCCGCGGCAATCACGGCGCCAGCACTGACGCAATTAGGCGTGCCGGATGTCGCCGCCCACATGTTCATCTTCTATTACGCCGTGCTCTCTGAGGTGTCACCGCCGACCGCGCTCTCGCCGTTCGCAGCGGCCGCGATCACGGGGGGGAACCCATTCAAGACGATGATGGTGACCTGGAAATACACCCTACCGGCATTTCTGGTTCCATTTATGTTTACTCTCAACCGCGAGTCGGGCGTCAACCTTCTCGCGATCGGCAACCTGTCCGCAGTCGTTCTCTCGACCGCAACGGCGTGCCTGGCGATTGTCGCGCTCGTCGCCGGTGTCGGTGGCTGGATCGTGCGTCCGGCAAACTGGCTGGAACGCGCGCTGCTGATCCCCGCCGCTGGGTTGCTGCTCTACACCGGAGCGCGCCAGGACATGCTTGGCCTGGCACTCCTGGTTGGCGCGATCGTGATCCATGCGGCAAGGACCCGGGTGCCGTCGGCTCTCCCATCGACGTGATCTCTGGCCCATCATCATTGCGTGAGGTCAGATAACGCATTAGCCCGCCCGGATGGAGCGGGGTCGGCCGTGATGACGAGGATGCGGCTGCGCGTATAATCGGCGCCGAGGCACCGGGCCGGTGGGTGGGGCTGGCCGACGGGGTGCGGGCGCTGGGGATGGGGCTGGCCATCCGGCAGACTCGCGCTGTCTCCAATGCGGCGGGAGGGTTGACGTGGCAGACGAGATGCGGCGGCTGCTGGACTACATCGTCGACCACTTGGTGGTCCGGGACGAACTGAAAAGCATCGAACTGGACGCGCCCCCGCGGGAGCCCGCGGAGACCATCGAGTCCGACAAGAAGCAGGCGGTTCGTCGGGAGGCGGAGCGAGCCGATGATCTGGCGAACGCCTTTGCACGAGGGCTGGCCCTCGCGCGCCGCCGGAGCGGGATGGGTGGCGTTGAGCTCCCTCTGGACGACCGGCGACCAGAGGAGGACCGAATGGCGGACGCACTGATCCGCTTCTTGGTCAGCCACGATCTGGCCTCCTCCCGGACGGAGGAGACAGAGCCGCTACGGTACACCTACCATATCTCTATCGACTGGCCTCGCTTGGAAGCGATCGCGCAGCGGGCGGGCGTGAACCTGGACCGGGCGGTAGAGAAATACACGACATCGGATGGCAGCCGGCGGTGACGCGCCCAGGGACCGCATCTCCTGCGGGGAGGTAGGCGTCTCTCGTAGCGATGCCCGTAGGTGATCGGGGCATGGTGGCCATGGAGATCTGGCCGCCACGAACCGGATCTTCGTTTCCACCGATTGCTGAGCTGGCCGCAAGAACAGTCCTGTCCAGGGCCATCCGTGCTTCCTGCCCTGCCCGTGATGACGAGGAGCGCCGTGACTCAAGCAGGGGGCAAACGACGGCGGCGGCGCGGGGGGGCGGGTCAAGAGGCATATGTCCCAGGGGCTGGCGTTCCTCCGGCCGCCCAGACGCCGTCTGATGCCATCGAGACAACACCTGATGTGTCGGACGCCCCTGATGGCGACACTCCGGCCCGGTTTGCCGCCACTATCGGGGTCGAATTCGACAACCTGGGTCTGCTGCGGCTGGCCCTGACGCACCGCTCGGTGCTACACGACTGGCTGGCCGCAGGGTACGTCGGTCCCGAAATCCAGTCCAACGAGCGATTGGAGTTCGTGGGCGACGCCTTGCTTGGGGCAATCGTGGCCGAGCACCTCTATGAACGCTACCCGGACGCCGACGAGGGGACGCTGACGGCCCGGCGCGTCGCGCTGGTGCGGGCTGAGACTTTGGTCCGCTGGGCGCGGGAGATCGACCTTGGGGCATATCTCTACCTCGGCCACGGGGAGCGCGTAACCGAGGGTGCGCGCGACCGGATGCTGGCGGGGGCCTTTGAGGCGCTCGTCGGGGCGATCGCGCGGGATCGCGGCATGCGGGAAGCGAAGCGGTTCGTGCAGCGGTTCCTGGCACGAGAGGTGGAGACGGTCGCCGCGCAAGAAGCGGAAGAGGCGAACCCGAAGGGGCATTTGCAAGAATGGCTGCAGGAGCGGTATCGCCTGGCGCCTATGTATCAGACCCGCTCGACGGAAGGCCCCGCCCACGAGCGGGTGTTCACGGTGGAAGTGTCCTTTCGGGACGAGGTGCTGGGGGTCGGGGTCGGGGGAAGCAAGCGAGAAGCGGAACAGGCGGCAGCCCGGGTTGCCCTCGCGCTGCTAGCCGAGCGGGGGCGGCCGAGAGCGGTGACGCCGCTGATAGAGTCACGGCAACCTGCCGAGGCTCCAGCAGAGGCGGCCTTCGCGCCTGAACTTCCCCTCGGGCGGGAGGAAGGGGAGCCAGCTGCTTTGGATCCGGCGTCGGAGCGAGAAGCGGTTCGCGCAAGTTCTGAGGAGAGGTTGGGGAGAATGCCCGGCGAGGACGTGACGACGGCACAGCAGGGCGGAGCGGCACGAGAGCCCGGGGTGAGGCGGTGAGCAAGCACTACGATCAACTGACAATCTTCGGCGGCAACTCGAACCAGCTGCTGACGGAGGAGATTTGCGCCTACATCGGCATCCCGCCCGGACGCGCAGAGGTTTTCAAGTTCAGTAACGACAACACATTCGTTCGAATCGGCGAGAGTGTGCGCGAGAACGATGTCTTCGTGGTGCAGTCGTTTGCCGAACCAGTGAACGACTCGATCATGGAGATGCTGATCATGATCGACACGCTCAAGCGCTCCTCGGCGGGTCGGATTACGGCGGTGATCCCCTACTTCGGGTATGGGCGCACCGACAAGAAGGACCAGCCACGGGTGCCAATCACGGCGCGATTGATCGCGAAGTTGATCAGCCAAGCGGGAACAGACCGGGTGCTGACGCTGGACCTCCACGCCGGTCAGATCCAGGGCTTCTTTGACATCCCGGTCGACGAGATGAGCGCCATGTTCCTGACAGCTAACTATTTCCTCGAGAAGCGGCTGACGCGTCCGGTGGTGGTCTCGCCAGACCTGGGCAATACGAAGCGAGCGCGGAATTTTGCCGAGATTCTTGATGCGTCGTTGGCCATCATTGAGAAGCGCCGGGTGGGGAATCAGGATCGCTCGGAGGTGCTGAATTTGATCGGGTCAGTCGACGAGTGCTCGGTGGTGATCGTCGACGACGAGATTGACACGGCGGGATCGATCACCCAAGCGGCGCAGGTCTGCCTCCAGCGCGGCGCGTCGGAGGTCTATGCGACGTGCATCCATCCGGTGCTCTCGGGTCCGGCGATCCCGCGGCTCCAAGCTAGCCCTATCCGAGAGGTGGTCGTCACCAACAGCATTGCCCTGCCGCCGGAGAAGCGGATCGACAAATTGACGGTGCTCTCGGTGGGATCGCTGCTCGGGGAGACAATCCAGCGGATTCACACCGGCGCGAGCGTCTCGGCCGCCTATCGGGCCGCAGCGACAATGCAGACCCGGCTTACGCTGACCTAACCCGCCCGGTGTTTTCAGCCCGACCGGCCGGGTTCCCGGGCCTCCTCTTCGACAAGTAGCTCCTGCTCGGAATCCACACCGGGTTCCGAGAGATCCTCTCCGACGACGCTGTCTGCCGGGGAGATGTCTGTGGCTAGCCCGACCGGGGCCGCCTTCGCAGCGGCCGGGATCGGCACGGTACTGGATGCGGCCCAATTCGGCTCCATCACCCCGGCTGGGTCGGCCGCATCGTCACCTAAGAGAATGACGATGCCAAGGGAATCAGGATCGGATGGGCGAGCGACGGGCTTCGAACGGTCAGAGGCCGAGCTGGATGGTGGATCCTGGCGTGGAGGAAGTGAGCGATCGTCGATGCGATCTGGGCCAAAGCCGACGAGGCTAGCCACCAGGGCGGCGGTCGCGACGTTGCCCTCGGTGTCGACGATCGTCGTCTGAGGATGGGATCCGGGGTCGTCAGCGGGAGCGTACGTGACGTCCGTGAAACCGTTGGCGTGCAGGAGCTCTGTCACGCGGGCAGCGAGGCCCGGATTCGAGGTTCCATTCTCAACACGGATCGGCACGTCGTAGTCTGCGAGGGCGAGTGCAGCCACCGGCGGGGTGACGGGGGCGCCGACGAACTCCGAGAGGATGTTGCCGACGGCAGTCCAGTCCGGAACCAGATAGTAGGGGCCGTCTTCCGCCTCGACCGAGAGGGCCTGGCGGAGGGAGTGCTGGCTAATCTGCTCGCGGGGAATTTGGCTCCCGAGACGAGCAAGGCGAATCGCCTGTGCCGGGCTGAGGTCGGTGCGGACGGAGTCCCGGAGGGCGACTATCAACTCGTCAGCCTTGGGCAGCAGGTTCAGGTTAATGGCCTTGTCCTGTAGGGCCAGCAGGACTTGCTGCTGTCGCCGGGCACGGCTGAAGTCGCCGTCGTCGTTGCGGGTGCGGGCGTACTGCAGGGCACGGGCTCCATCCATGTGCTGCACGCCGGCGGAGAAGTAGAGACGGGTGTACTCGTTGCCGATGCCACTCGGGTACCTGTCATCTTTGATCGGGTAGGGAACGTCGAGGGTGAGACCACCTACTGTATCGACGATCTTGACGAAGCCCTGGAAATCGACCTCCGCGAAGTAGTCGACCCGGATGCCGAAGTTCGCTTCCACAGTCTGCATTGCGAGGGCTGCTCCGCCCCCCGGAAGATCGTTCACCTCCCCGAAGGCGTAGGCGGCATTCACTTTCTGGAGCCCGAAGCCGGGGATGACCAACTGGAGATCCCGGGGAATCGAGAGCATCGCCGCGGTCTTGGCGACCGGATCCACCGAGACCAAGATCATCGTGTCGGAGCGGGAAGGCTCGTCCTGGCGGCGGTCGATGCCGAGGAGGAGCAGGGTGATGCGGTCCGCACCAGTCCACGTCTCCGGTGCAGCCTTCGCCATCGAAGCGGTAGGGGGTGGGGTGGTGAGAATTGGGGTTCCTTGCGGGTTGATGGCAGGCAGGATAGGGAGACGGTCGCGCTTTACTGGCTCAACGAAGACCTGTTGGTACGCGCGGGCGCCCTGGTAGATGACAGGAGCCAGGATCACGACGACGGTCGCGATCAGGATGAGGGGCAGTGCCAGGAGCGCACGGCGACCGAGGCGCTGACGCGGGGTCCTCGGGGCATTGAGCCCTCCTCGCCGGAATCGCCTGGTCCAGTGGGCCTGCTCCCGGCGGATGCGGCGGAACTCGTCCTGGAGCCGCATCGTCGGAAGCGCAGTCCCGAGCGGGACTGATGGCGCCGCCTCACCC
>JAUJMG010000013.1:0-17082 GCA_030446955.1 Thermomicrobiales bacterium | reverse complement strand
GAGCCGCATCGTCGGAAGCGCAGTCCCGAGCGGGACTGATGGCGCCGCCTCACCCTGCATAGCCCTTGTGATCGCTGGAGACAGCACGGGAATGCCTGACACCGGTGGGCGGGACATGAGTGGGCGGACTGCCCCGTAGCGCGGCCGCCTCGGCCGATAGCCAGGCCATGAACGTTGTGTGGACGCGCAGCGGGGCGGACGGGCAAGGCTGCCGCCGAGCGCGTGATCAGAACGGGAGAAGATTGGTCGGGTAAGCGTAGCTCTGGACCCGGGATCAAGAGCCGACCAAGCCGAGTCTGGGGCCGGTCGCTGACCCTGGCGCCGACGAGCCCGGTTTGGATAGTCGGGAGCGTGGTCGATCACGGCCGTGCTGTCACCGAGCCGCGGCTGGCCACAGAAGCGGTCGGGCGCGGTCACGTAGGCGCTCTGCGCCAGAAAGTCCGGTGCGCTGGTTGCCGCTCCGCCAGGCTAGTGTGGTGGGCGCCAAGCAAAGCGAACGGGCGCGGGCTGAACAGGCCGTTCGAGCGGGGATTGCGTTGTCGGGTGCGGGGAACTCAGTCTATCACGCCCACTGAAGCCATTGTCCTGGCTCCGCCGGGGCCGACGGCTTGACGTCCCTAGCACGTCACCTTACTGTACGTACAGAATCGAGTGAGGTATGGCACAGTTGTCAGTCGGTAATGTGTAACACTGACTGGGACACCCGCCGGGGAGCTGGCGAGGAAGCTAGGAGAAACGCATGATCCTCTCCGACCGTGACATCATCCAAGCGCTGGAGAACGGCCGGATCGTGATCGATCCAGCGCCGGACCTCAGGACGCAGCTCGGCTCGGTGTCGATCGACTTCTGCCTCGGCCGCACCTTTATGGTGTTTGAGCACAGCCGCCACAGCTTTATCGACCCGCGACAGCCGCAGTCAATCGGCGATGCGATGCGGACGATCGAGGTGGAGGGTGGGGATCCGTTCATCATGCAGCCGGGCGATTTTGCTCTGGCCTCGACGGTGGAAACCTTGGAACTCCCTAACGACCTCCTTGGGCGGCTGGAAGGGCGTTCGAGCATCGCGCGCCTGGGGATCACGGTTCACTCGACGGCGGCAGTGTTTGAGCCGGGTTGGATTGGGACGGCGACGATGGAGTTGAGCAACCTCGGCAGGATGCCGGTCGCCCTCTACCCAGGGATGCGCATCTGCTCCTTCTCGTTCCAGACGGTGAGTTCGCCAGTGATGACGCCCTATAGGGCGAAGCGCAACAACAAGTACGCGGGACAGGTTACGCCGCGAGCGAGCCGGTTGGCCGAGGAGGGCCGGGAGCAGGAGCATTTAGCCTCCTCCAACGGTCGCGAGCAGGTTGGCCTCGGGAGCCGGTAGTCCTACTGGAGCAAGAGGCGGTGCTGGTCCGGCACACACGCGGGTGGGCTGGACCCCAGTAAGCTTGTCCTTGGTTTCACGTGAAACCGAGCAGATCGACCGACACGGACACGTTTCCCGTAGGTCGGCTTGTAGATGGTCGCTGCCTTTTCCTACGCGCCGCCTCACCTCTCCTCTCCCAATACCCTTTGCCACCCCCCGGCCCTACGCCCTCGCGTAGCGCTGCGCCACCTTCATCCGTCAGATGATCGAGCTGCGCACTCCGTGCCTCACGTTCTGGGCTCAAGAGGTCACGAACGTGGACGGCATGACGGCGGGACCGCGATAATCGCGACCAGAGCCTGGCTCGGCTCCATCCCGCGCAAACAATCGGCAGTGAACCTGTCAAGGAGGCGAAGGTGTCGGTGGAACCGCGATCCGTTGAAGCGCAATCTCTTCAGCAGCTTGCCCAGATTCGCGACCGTTTGCTCCCGATGTTGGCGTTCGCCGCCGAGGAGTATCGGCACCGCACGCCGCCTGGCTATCCGGTCGTGGTGGACGCGGTCGACCGAGGCGTGGTCGGGCTGGAACTGGACGCGAGCTATGCTCTTTACATCGTTGCCGAGAGCGACGGTCTTTACGCCGACATGTACCGCCAGTCGCCGCGGAACGACACGCGATCGAGTGCGAGCCGGCAGAAGTACGGCGGGCTTCCTTTCCCCGACCGGCGTCCCATCGACGCGAATGTGTCACACCAGTCGCTCCGCAATCTCATCGCGGAGATGATGTCACTCTGGAATTTCCAGCCCGGAATCATTCACATCACTGACTCCTAAAGAGAGCCGTCCAATGTTGGATGGGTCACGACCGGCAGATGTTCGGCGCTTTTTCGTGTTCCGTGAAGCCGCAGCCGCGCCTCCTCGCCACGATGGGGAGTTACAAGGTGCTGCCGACCTCCTGCTACCACCCCAGGACCAGGGCCACCGCCATCGGGTCGGGGTTAGGCTTCCCGCCCTTATCGACCCGATGGCGGCGTTTTACATGAAACCTCTCGGCTACTATCCCTCAAGCACCCAGCGGTCGATGTCTCGTTCATACTCGACCAGTGCGTCCGTCCCAAAGAACAGGTCCACCTCGCGTGCCGAGCTGTCCACGCTGTCCGAGGCATGGATGAGGTTTCGGCCCACCATCAAACCGAGATCACCCCGAATCGTGCCAGGTGCTGCCTCGGCCGGGTTTGTCTTCCCCACAGTGGAGCGCGTCGCTGCAATCGCTGCCGGTCCTTCCAGGACCATGGTCACGGACGGGCCGGAGCCGATATAGCTCACCAGCGACTCGTAGAACGCTTTCCCAGCGTGCTCGGCGTAATGCTGCTCGGCCAGCGCCCGCTGAATCACCGTCATCCGCATCGCCACAATCTTCAGCCCACGGCGCTCCAGTCGGCCCACGATCTCCCCGACCAGACCACGCTGAACCCCGTCCGGCTTCACAATCACGAGCGTCCGCTCGACTCCAGCCATGCGCTTCCCCTCCCGCTGACTCCACTTCTGAGCCACGACATCCTCGAGGCCGCCGGCCAGCCTAGCACACGCCCAACGAGCCGCACCAAGCGATAGAAGCGCCCCATCAAGGTCGCTGCCGACCGCTCCTCCCAGGATGGGGCCAAGCTCGTTGATAACCACGACGAGCCGCCCGGAGGTTCCCGGGGGTACCCGTAAATCCGCCACGGTCAATCGTGCGAACAATCGCCCAGGCTACTCCGGGACGTCATCCCTCACTGAAGAGGGCTCACGTCGGCGTGGTGCAGCCTTGCGATTCTGACGGGAGCGCAGACGCGCTTGTTCAAGGGTCCAAAGCGTGACGACCACAGCCACCACCAGGGGAACAAGGATCACTAGAACAAGGAGCACCCACTCGGTCGTACCCACGATCGTGCCTCAACTCTCCGCCCGCGCTGGCCACCACTTCTACACCCACGGGCTAGGTTCACCCGCTCCCCGTACGAAAGGAGCACAGGTTGTGATAGCTCTTTCTCCGGAAGTCCCGCCGAAAAGTACGGCTGGGCCGTTTGCATCGCCGCAGCCAAGGATAGTCGAGACACGGGTACGGTTGGGACCGGAGACACCAGACGTACCAAGCCAGCTCCGGCCGATCACGCCTGCGTCCATGTCTCATTGGTGTTGAGCAGGGACGCCGGCTCAGTCGACAATCCAATCTGTGCCGCCCGGTGACTCATCCGCGAATTCTCCACGACAGTAGAACCCGTCCATCAACTGGTCAAGGGGAACGACATCGCCCGACCGAAGAACCGACGAGAGGGGGCGTTGACGCTTTCGACGGAGTCACCAAACTCGGCCTCGGGCGTCGCGTGCGCGTGGACCAGGAGCCGGCAATCCGGGAGAGCCATCGCAGGGAGACTCGTCAATCATGCTCAACATCATCAGTAAGGCCGTCGAGGTGCGCACTGCACCCATCGTTGCAGAGCCAGGTTGAGACCAGCCGTTGCGCCGCTGCATCTCGGCGGTCGGTGGCAACCTGAGGGGCCATCATGAGCACATCGTGATTGCCGATTACGGCAGCAGCGGCGCCGCTGGTCGCGGTGACCTGCTGTTGCAGGGAGATGACGAGATCAAGCATTGCCAACCTGAAGGGCTCGCGGTCGCAGAAGTCGCTTGCGAACCAGTGCCGCCCTCCTACCTGCTGTCCGGACCGACAACACGCTCTCGTGAGCAGGCGTCGAAGTCCGTCAGTCTGGCCATGGGTGGCTTCGAGAACCTACGGCCATCCTCCCAGGTCCCCGGCAATCCGGTGCTCCGCAGGCTCCTCACGAGGGACACCGCCACGGTCCGGCGCCAGGGCGCGTGTGAAAAACCCGGTGTGTCCGGATGACGCCAAGTTCCAGCTGGGGCTTTCGAGACAGGAGTTCAGCCCCGTCCTGCTGTGCTCTAGCGCCCCACCGGCTGCGCATCGCCACTTGATGCTGATGGTTGGACATCTGCCGCCATCAGTTCCCATGGACCTGCTGTATCTCTCGTCCTGTCCACGATCGGTTCTCCTTCCGGGAGATGCGTCGGGTTAGGATCCGAGGCTCGGACTAGGCCTGACCGACAGCCACCTCCTGCCATCCCTCAGCGGCCGCGTGGTTCGCCCCTGACCACGGTGAGGGGAACTGAAGCCGTCCCGGACGGGACGCGACGAAGTGGATAGGTCTCTCCTCGCCATGGTGCTCCTTAGCGCCCCGGGGTGGCGAGGTCGTCTGAGAACTGGATATCGACGACGACGAAACCGTCGATCAGCCACCGGCCCCGGACCTCGACGAAGAAGACGAAGTCGGTTTCGACCACGCTCGGATCGTTGCCCGTGACGACATCGAAGAAGGCCCCGATTCGCCCATCGGGCAGGAGCCGGGCATCCCGCACTGCCAGAATGCCGACGTAATCCGAAGGACGAACCCAGCCACCTGGGGTGAACAGGTCGTAGACCCGCTCGACGGATAGACCAGAGGCAGCGGCGTCCGCCAGAATGCAGCGGATGAAGTCCGGGCTGTACAGCGACATCCCGCGGATGCGATCACCGGCGTTTGCGCAGGCGAGCGCTCCGCGCTGGGTGGCGGTGATTGCCGCGACCGCCTCGGGGCTGATCGGCTCCCCAGGAGGTGGCACGAACTCGACTGGCTCGGGAGTCGGGCTGGCTCGGACAGGCGACGGTGTGGACGCCAAGCGCTCCAGAGCCGCGAGAGAACGCCGTCCGACCCGGCATTCCTCTGGGGATGGAGTGTCAATCGGCTGTGCCGACGCGGCAATCGGCCAGGCGAGCAGGATGACGAACAGAATGACCGGAATGCACAGGCGGATCGACGACGGCATCGAACGCTTCTCCCACCAGCGACCGCTCCAAATCATGTCCCCAGTTGCCGGCCGTGACGTTGCGCGGGCCAGTCGAGATCCTAACCGGACGGCGACGAACCTGCTGACCGACGCCGTGCGGTGCGACCCGGATCTGTGGGACGACGCCAGGAGACCCCAACCATCGATTGCCACCGCGAGGGGTTTCGAAGTCGTCACTCGGTAAAACTCGTGGACCAGGTCGGTGACTTCGTCCCAGTCGATGGCGACATCGAGGCGGACGCTGGTCCACCCCCTGGTAGCCGATGTAGGGCGGAACAGAGAAGTGCACCGGGTTAGAGCCCTCGAGGAGGTCCTGGATTCCCGGCGACGCTTTGCACCGGAGCGAGACCCAGCCGTCTCGGTGGTGGGTGGCCTCGTGCTGCGCAAAGATCTTGTCCCTGACCCGGAAGGTCGGAACGCTATTCCAAGACAGCTTCTCCATCGTCTCCGGAAGGGCAAGGCAGATCTCACGGAGTTAAGCTAGGAGATTCTCGCTCATGACACACCCTGCTCTCGTCTCTTCACCACAACCACCGGTGCCGGCCGTTCAAGACGACCGGTTTAGCGCCACCTCAGTTCCACGTTTTTCTAAGGTAGCAGTCCAAATAGACGGCTTCGTCCTCGCCCCGTCGCGGAACACGGGCGGCTGGTTCCGTGAAAGGGTCCTAATGGGACGTTCCACGTGAAACGTCAGGAGGGACTTGATGTCTTGTGCCTCCCAACGCCGTCGATGCGGCCATCCGTCCGCAAGACCGGCGACAGCCACCCCTAATGGCGATAGACACGGTTTTTGTGGGCACTTACCAGCACGGCGGCGGCGGCCCGCGTGGTCCCCACGACGCGTGGGTCGAAGGCCGGCAGCAGGCGCACCGCTCCGGATGGTCACGGGAGTGGCCACTCCCGTGACGTAATCGGCGAGCATCCAAGCAGGAACCCGGTTAATCTCGACGCGGGTGACCTGTCCGTCAAAGGCCTGGATCCACCATTCGCACACCCGCGGGGATGGTATGCCGAACCACCGAGCGAACTCGTCACGGTTCACCGGCCCGTAGGTGGCCGGATACCGGCGTGTCACCTCCTGGGCCGCCAACCCGGGATCCACCGGTTCTCAGCAGCCCAACCATTGTTCGGGGCTACCGAAGCGGGCGTACTGGCCGACGCTGGGAGCGAAGCCAAGGTGACACGGGAGCTCGGCAGGCTGGAGCAAGGCCCCGAGCTGTCGCGCAGCTTCTTGCTCGGACGAGCACCGCCGGTGAGGCGGTCAACCTCCTCGGTCAGTTCTACGCGATTCAGGATTTGCCCGTCGAGGGTTCGAGGAACGGCGTCGAGCATCGCGTCGGCCTCCTCCGGGGTCAGACCGGAGTACCTCAGCTCACTTGGAGCAAGTGCAGCGTTCCGCGCATCACCCAGGTCATCACCCGGCTATGCTCCTGCGAAAGAGTGTGTTACACCGCGTCGCGCTCCAGGTCTCCGACGTGCGCCCCTAACGTCTGCTCCACGGAAGCAATGATTTGAGCGTGCAGCCCGGCTAGACGAGACACGGCCTCAATTACGGTCCTCCCTGGCGCGCGTTGAGCCAAGCACCAGCGCTGCCCTTGCCAAGCCAGCACCTGGCCCCAGGAGAGGAGGTCGCTCCTGATGAGCAGAGGGCAGGTTATCGGCTCGCGCGGGCATCGTCTTCCCTCCTGGCGTCTCCCTGCACGCCCTGGACATGAGGCTAGGTCGCCTTCCGAGGTGCGTCCAGAATTTACCCACTCGATTCTGGACTGGGATGGGCTACGGCGATCTATCCAGCAGGCCCGTCACCGGTGCTCCTTGAGGCTGAGTCGGTGGAAGCTAGAGCACGGGATCGCCCGGACTCCTGGGTAACTCGACGAGGTGCTTCCAGGGCTGCATGAGCATCCGTCGCAGCGCCTCGTCGAGGGTAGAGGAGCGGGACGAGATCTCGCGGAGGGCTCCATTCCTGTGGCGTCATGGCACGGACAAGTTGGGCGGGTGGACTCCCCGATTGGTGCAGCGCAAGGGCCAGCCCGACCTCGCCGCGCTCGGCCGACCCATGGATCCGTCCGAACCCGGACGCGCCGCCGAGGGCTGCGGCGAGGTAACCTCCTTGGGTGCCGAGGACGTGCAGGCGCACGGCCTATGGCCGACCTCTCACAGCCCAACGGCGCGTCATGCCGCGCAGCGAATTGGGTCGCTATCCAGCCACGGATCATCGCAGAGCCCGTCGAGCTGGAAGCGCAGGTAGGAGCGGATCGCGTCCGGGATGGCGGCGAGCGACTCCTGAGGAATGGGGCCGACGGCGAGGCAACCGAGGAGGTCGAGGAGGTGGACCAGCGTCTTGCGGCGGCCCGGGCCCCATGCTAGGTAGAGACCGTCCGCCATCGTGGGGAATTCTCTCCATAGCGAATCTGGGGAGCCGGGCCGCACGCCCTTTCCACATTTCAGCGGGCACCGGCTCCGGGTTTCAGTCAAGGTCGTAGTCAAGGGTGAAGGTGGCACCCTGCTCGTCGTGCCGGTACGATGCCTCGCCGCGCAGCCCGCGCAGGTCGCCGGTGCCCGATCCCGAAACGACGGTCCCGAACGTCGCGGACGAGGCGCTGTCCCGGGTCGCTCCGTGTTGAACCACAAAGCTGCCAGAGCGATCCCCGATGCGGCCCGTCACACGCTCCATCGCTACGTAGCCGGCCGAGCCGTCATCCGCCTGGCACATCAGCAACTCAGCAGTGCTCTCTCCCTCGACATCCCCCCGGAAGGTCTTCCGCACCGTGGCACGGAGGAGCTTGGGCCCATCGCCGGGCTGGTCGTAGCGGGTCTGATCCCAACCCGTGATGTCGAAGGTTGCCGTCGCGTGCCTGTTCACGTTTGCCTCCATGTCTTCTGCCGCCGGTTCGATCCACGCCCACCGGCTGGAAACTCCAGATGTCCGTATAGATCGTATGTTCTTTTTATCCTCGCCGATGCGGGATTTGTCAAGCGCTACGGAGGGAGGTGGGCTGTCCTACTCCGCGAACCCGAGGATCAGGTAAATCACCAGCCAGTGAAACGCGGCGCCGACGAGGAAGTCCCCGAGCCAGCGGCGAAGGATCAGCGAGGCTGATCCGATCGCGGCGCCGAGGATGGCCCCACTGCCGAATCCGAGCAACACGGACGCATTTCCGAATCCGACGGCGGCCATCAGCGCCGTGCGGAGTCCCCAGGAGAGGGCGAACAGGGCAACCGCGCCTCGCTCGGCGTCCCGCAAGGAGGCAGAGCGAAGCAGGATGCCAAAGTGGATGAGGTGAAACGCTGCAACGTCGGCGGCGCCAAAGATCAGGAATTGGAGAGCGGGACCCGGGGGGCCGATGGCGAACCGGGCAAACGCGAGGGCCACTGCCAGGCCGAGGAGGAGGAGACGAATCTGAACCTGGATCGGTCCAAGATGCGGCGGCGGTCGTGATTCTCCCTGTTCCCTGGATTCGCCACGGGTAGGAGGTTGGGCCAGGTAGACGAGCGCTAGGATGGCGGCGAGTGCGGGAGCAGCCAGGCGGAGGAGGTACCAGGGCAGGGGGAGCGCCCGGATGCCAGCGGATGGCGCTTCAGTGAGTAGGAGCATAACTGGCCAGACGGCCTGATGAATCAGGGACAGGTTCAACCACCGGTAGAGCCGGCGGAAGTCCGTTAAGCTCAACCCAAGGATGCGCGGCACGGGACGGGAGAGCATCCTCATCGAGGGCGTGGCGCGCTGCCCCTGCCGCCGTGAGCGTTCGCGCAGGGGAATGTCCTTTTCGTCAACATCGGGTCGTGCGGTCCCACCGTAAACTGCTGCATGGGCGGCAATTCGTCGAGCCCATCGCGCGATTCATGTCCCGTCCCAGCCGGGCACGAAGAAGGGCAGCGCGTGCGCTGCCCTTCTTCCTCGTCGCGGGTCATCCTTGGAGGCAAAGAGTCTGCCGGTCAGGCAAACGTGCCCGGACGCGCCTCCTACGAGAGCGCGAGCACCATCGGGTTCTCCAGGGAGCGCTTAACGACTTGGAGGAAGCGGGCCACCTCAGCTCCGTCGGTCACGCGGTGGTCGGCGGAGAGGGTGATCTTCATCCGCTGGCCAGCGGTGATCTGCCCGCCCTGGACGACCGGCACCTCCTTGATGGAGCCGACCGCAAGGATGGCGGCCTGGGGCGGGTTGATGATCGCGATGAACTCCTCGACGTCGTACATCCCCAGGTTGCTGACGGTGAAGGTGCCGCCCTGGTATTCCTCGGGTTTGAGGCCGCCGCTACGCGCCCGTCCAACGAGGTCCTTCGCCATCCGGGCGACGGCGCCGAGGCTCTTCTGGTCGGCGTCCGGGATGAAGGGGGCAATCAAGCCGCCCTCGATCGCCACGGCGATATTGACGTCGATGTTGGCGTGGTCGTGGAGCTGGTCGCCCTCCAGCGAGGTGTTGAGGTTCGGGAAGTCACGGAGTGCGACGGCACATGCTTTGACGATCAGGTCGTTGAAGGAGATTTTGGAAGCATCGTCGGCGACCTGAGCGTTGGCCTGAGCACGGAAGGCAACGGCGGCGGCCATATCGACATCGGTCGAGACATAGAAGTGCGGGACGAGTTGCTTGGACTCGGTCATCCGCTTGCCGGTCGTCCTACGGATCCGGCTCATCTCACGGGGAACGCCGGCAGGGCGGCCGTTGGCGGCAACTGGGGCGGGAGCCTGAGCGGCCGCAGGCTGAGCAGCCGGGGCGGGCGCGGTGGGTGCCGCCGGTTGTGGTTCGGGGGCGGGAGCACTCGGGGCTGGTGGCGCGGCAGGAATGGGCACCGCTCCGGTCAGGAAGGGGGCGATGTCGTCCTTGACGACCCGGCCGCCGGGGCCAGTGCCTGCCACCTGCTGGAGGTCAATGCCATGCTCGGCAGCGAGGCGCTTGACCAGCGGCGAGGCCCGAAGCCGCTCCCCTGCCTGGCGTGCAGGCGCGGCGTGGGCAGGGGCAACTTCGGTGCTGGTGCCTGGCGTAACACCGTTGGTGGCCGCTCCCTGAGCCTGAGCAAGCGAGTCCGCGGCGGCTCCGTCGGCGTCGGCGTGAGTGGGAGTCCGCTCCTCGGTGACGACCGCCGACCCGACTGCTGATTCGGCCTCAGCGGCTTGCGGACGTGACGGGCTTTCAGCCGTCTCGCCTTCGCCAAGAATCACGGCGATTGGCTTCCCGACGGGAATGCTATCCCCCTCACTGGCGATCTGCTCGGTGAGGGTTCCCGCTGCTTCAGCGGAGATCTCCAGGGAGACCTTGTCGGTCTCAATCTCGGCGATCGGGTCGCCCTCAGCGACGGTGTCGCCGGCGGCCTTCAACCACTTGAGGAGGGTCCCTTCCTCCATCCCGTCGCCCATCTTGGGCATGATCACGGTCGGCATCTCTACACCTTCCGATACAGCGCCCGATGGGCCGCGTCGACGATCTGCTGCTCGCTAGGGAAGGCTGCCAATTCAAGGTTCCGTGCGTAGGGCGCTGGAACCTCTTCGCCGCTCACCCGCTCCACTGGCGCGTCGAGGTGGTCAAAGGCCTGCTCCTGGATGAGCGCGGCCACTTCGCTCGCCACGCTGTAGAAGCGCCACTGCTCCTGGACGACCACCGCCCGGTTCGTTTTGCGCACCGACCCAAGGATCGTCTCTTCGTCGAAGGGGCGGATGGACCGTAGGTCGATGACCTCCGCCTCGACCCCTTCCTCCGCGGCGAGCTTATCGGCCACCTTGAGGACCAGGTTTACTTGCCGGCCGTAGGCGATCAGGGTGATGTCGCTCCCCTCTCGGGCCAGGCGAGCCTGCCCGAACGGCACCGTGAAGTTTCCCTCGGGAACCTCACCTTTGGTGCCATAGAGGGCGCCAGCTTCAAGGAAGATGACCGGGTTTGGGTCCCGGATCGCGGTCAGCATCATGCCCTTGGCGTCGTGGGGCGTGACCGGGGAGACGACCTTGAGGCCCGGGAAGTGGCCATAGAAGCCCTCCAGGCTGTGGGTGTGCTGGGCCGAGAGCTGGACGCCGCCGCCGTTCGGGCCGCGGATCACGAGGGGGACGGTGACCTGCCCACCGGAGAAGTAGCGCAGCTTGGCGGCGTTCTGGATGATCTGGTCGGCCGCCAGGAAGGAGAAGTTCCAGGTCATCATCTCGACGATCGGACGGAGCCCTGCCATCGCCATCCCGATCGCAGCGCCGGTGAAGCCCCCCTCAGCGATCGGCGTGTCGATGATGCGCTTCGGGCCGAATCGTTCGTACAGCCCATCGGTGATGAGGTGGGTGCCGCCGTAAATGCCAATATCCTCACCGAGCATTACGACCGATTCGTCGCGCTCCATCTCGGCGACCATCGCGGCCTTCAGGGCCTCGCGATAGGTCATGACAGGCATGTGCCCGTTCCCTCCCTCGTTTCGTTGACTCATGGTGCAGCCTACCCAGCGTCCGCGTAGACGTCGGTGTGAAGCTCTTCCAACGGCGGCTCCGGGCTCTCGTCGGCGAACCGGACCGCCTCGTCGACGATCTGCTTCGCTTCGTCCCGGATTGCCCCTAGTCCTTGCTCGTCCGCGATGCCCGCGGAGAGCAACTTCTGCTCAAAGAGGCCAATCGGGTCCCGTTCGCGCCAGGTTCGTACTTCTTCCTTAGTCCTGTACTTTTCGAAGAAGTCGCCGGCGCCGTGTGCCACCAGCCGGTAGGTCAGCGCCTCGACCGCATACGGCTTGCCCGTCTCGCGAACGCGCTCGACTGTTCGCTGCGCGCAGGCGAGGACGGCGACCAAATCCATGCCGTCGACCTTCTCGTGCTCGATGGCGTAGGAGTCGAACTTGGCGGCAAGGTCGGTCATCGCCGTTGCTCGTTCGACGCTCGTGCCCATGCCGTACTGGTTGTTTTCGAGGATGAAGAGGGTGGGGTTAAGGCCATCCCGGCCCCAGAGTCCGGCCAGGTTCGCCGCCTCATGGTAGGCGGCATTGTGAATGGCCCCATCCCCAAGGTAGAGCTGGACGACCGCATCGGAGCCCTGGTAGCGCTGGGCGTAGGCCATGCCGACCCCGAGCGGGATGTGACCGCCGACGATGCCATACCCTCCCCAGAGTCCATTGGCGACATCGAAGAGGTGCATCGAGCCGCCCTTGCCCTTGACGAGGCCGGTCCCGCGGCCGAACAACTCGGCCATGACCGCCTTGGGGTCGCTGCCGAGCAGCAGCGCGTGGGCATGATCCCGGTAAGCGGTGATGGCCCTATCGCCCTCTTGGAAGGCGGCCAGGAAGCCGGTGGCGACCGCTTCCTGGCCGCTGTAAACGTGGAGATATCCGCCAATCTTGCCCTGACGGAAGGTACGCTGGGCGGCATCCTCAAAGAGCCGGATCAGCACCATCTTGCGGTAGAACCCGCGCAGCGTCTCCTGGTCGAAGCCGAGCGCCTCGGCCACCGCCTCAAGGCCGTCCTGCTCCGCCTGCCGCTGTTTTTTCCCCGCTCGCTGGGTCGTTGCCATGCCTTGACCTCTCGCGACCGCGTGGCGCGACGCCGGGCCGCCGCCCCGTCTGTAAACGCTCTTCACCGTGGGAAAGCCTGCCCGCTGCCTGAAATTGGACAGTGGACGCGCGGCATCCGCTGTCCAGAATGCAACGAGCGGAGCAGCTACCCCACCCTCCGGCGCATTGTACCCCAGGCCACTATAGACACGGGATTGGCCACGCTTCCGATGCGCAGATGCCCGGCCAGCGTTTCACAGGGACTACTGGGGCGCGGAGGTGGGGGCGGCGTCCTTCGGGCCGCGCTGGATGTCAGTCTCGCCATCCTTAGCGCTGGGCATGGTGCCCGCGAGGCTGGTCGCGTCTCCGGGAGAGGGGGCCGCTGAGCCAAAATCGCTCGTCCCAGTCGCGCCGGCGCCAGAGGTCATGGGAGTGGTCGCGTCGGTGGTGCCGCGGACGCCGGCAGGAGCATCGCTGGGGCTAAAGGCGCTGCCGACTTGGGCGGCCGGCGCGTCCGCCCGACCGGGGGCACCAAGATCTGCCGTGCCGCCACCCGGGCGGGCATTGTAGGCCTCGCCGCTGGCGACGGCGGGCAGGGCTGGGGAGGGGCCGGGGCCGGAGGTAGCCTGCATCTCGCTCGCCATCCGGTCGCCCGTCTCCAGCGCGTAACCTGGGCTGGGTCGGGCCGGCGGGAGCTGAGCCGGGTAGGCCTTGCGCAACTCCTCGTAGCTGGCGGTCGCCTGCTCGAAGCGCATCGGGTCCATCTCGGCGCCGGGCTTGGCGGCGTAGACGTTCATGATGCCCTGGGCAGTCCCGTCTTGGGTGAGGGGCCGAGCCACCTGCCGGACGCGGGGGACCCGCTTGGCATACTG
The DNA here is from genome assembly GCA_030446955.1 of Thermomicrobiales bacterium. Taxonomy (GTDB): domain Bacteria; phylum Chloroflexota; class Chloroflexia; order Thermomicrobiales; family UBA6265; genus LC2-1. Next base: position 3,527 of record JAUJMG010000013.1, on the reverse strand, counting down.
GCCGGGGATCGTAGAACGGTCGGGCACCTGACCCGGATGCTGGGGCGAGCGAATGGCTCCCGGGGATTCGGGTGCTTGAGGCGTATCGTCGTGCTCCTGGTTGTCGACGCTTCGCTGGCGATCGACGTGGCCGCCATGCACCTCAGGGGGAACGTTTCTGCGCTCGGCCATCCTCGTGCTGCCCTTCTCTCCGTTCGAACAACGACGCGAGCGACCGCGTCCCATGCTCCGGTGAGGGTACCCCGCCTGGCCGGGTTCTGCACGACCGATACTGAGCCGATGCGGCGAGGCAGGGAGTGAAGAAGACCGTTTCACTGCGACTTGGGGGCCATCCCCGACTCCTGAAAGCAGATGAGGGATGGCTGAGCTGGAGCGCTTACCGCGACTTTGGCAATGCCGGGTTCATTGGAGGCCGGGCAACGACGAGGCGGAAAATGCTGAAGAAGCGGCGGCGCTCCCGCTCAATCGTAAATCCGCCGTCGCGAACCGTCTCGACCGTCTCTCGCGCCAGGTGGCAGCCGAGCGCACGCTGCTGGAGGGGAGTAAGCAGCCATTGCACAACGGCAATAGGCCAGACGGGCGAGCGGACATGCTCCAGCAGCACGACGCGCCCCGTAGCACGGCAGACCCTCGCCATCTCCCGGAGGGTTGCTTCCGGATTTGGCACCGTGCAGAGCGCTAGGCTGACCGCCACCGTGTCGAAGCTGGCATCGGGAAAGGCGAGGCGGCCCGCCTCCATCTGCGCCAGCGCAACAGGACGTTGAAGGGCGTTCGCACGGGCGAGCGCCTCCAGCAGCATCCCCCGAGAAAGATCGACGGCGACGATCCGATCAACCGCCGGCGGATAGTAGGGAAGGTTGAGCCCGCTCCCGACAGCGATCTCCAGCACCTCTCCCCGCAGTTCAGCGGCAAACAGGCGGCGAAACTCGCCGAGCAGGAGCCGCTCGGCCCCTCCTACGGTTCGATCGTAAAGTTTGGCTCTCGCATCGTAGATCGCTTGGACCCGGCGGACCTCCATCATCGCTCCTTGCTATTTCGAGGCGGCCAAGTCGACTTAAGCGCCCGTTATGATCCTATGGTGATCCGGATAGATCTGTCAGTCACAGGGGCGGAGGAGGAGAGATGATCCTTGAAGCCGCGAGGCTCGACGTTCGGGTAGGAGAGAGAGCCGCGTTCAAGGCCGCATTCAAACGAGCTTCCCGCATCATCGCGGAGATGCCTGGCTACGTGTCGCATGAACTGCACCGGTGCCTTGAGACGGAAGGGCGCTACCTGCTGCTCGTGCAGTGGGAGCGCCTGGAGGATCACACGGTAGGCTTTCGGGGGTCGACGGCCTACCCAGAGTGGCGAGCCCTGCTACACCACTTCCACGACCCCTTTCCGACTGTCGAGCACTTCGAGCCGGTCGATCTGCGGAACTGACCAGGGGACCGCCGGGATTGGCGTCCGTGCACCGGCACGCACGGCGGAGCCTGGTCGCCGGTTGACTGCGCATCAGGCGCCCCATGGCCCTGCTACACTTTGGATAGTGGCTTATCCGCCATGCTTCACACGCCCCTGGTATTCCTTTCCAACGGAAGCGAGCCTCGCCATTCCTCCCTCCTCCGCGACCAGAACCCGCCTCGTCACCCACGGCTCGCTCCTCCTGACGGCGATGCTCTGGGGCGGCAACTTCGCGGCGATCAAGTGGCTATTGGAGGACCTTGAGCCGCTGGATGTCGTCTTCGTGCGGACGGTGGGGGCGGCGTTCTTCTTCGGATTGGTGCTGCTCCTGAGCGGGCGCCCGGTGATCCCTTTGCAGCGGGGAGACGCAGCGCGGCTGGTGCTGATCGGCATCATCGGCGTGACGGTTTTGAACCTGGCGGTCATCTTTGGCCAGAACCTGCTGCCGGCGGCGCTCTCCAGCTTGATCGTGACCAGCAACCCGGTCCACACCGCGGTGATTTCCCGGGTGCTCACCGGGGAGCCTTTGACGCGGCGCAAGGTGACGGGCATCGCCCTCGCCTTTGTGGGGCTGGCGGTCGTCGTGCTGTATGGCACAGGGGGTGAAGCGCGGGTCGGCACGGGCCAGATCAAAGGGGTGTTAATCCTGGCGGTGGCACCCTTCTCGTGGGCCCTCTACACCGTGCTGAGCAAGCCGGTCCTGGCGCGCTACCCCTCGGTCCACATCGCCGCCTACACCACGATTGTTGGTTCGCTCGCGTTCCTGCCGCTGCCGCTGCTCCGGGGTGGGATGATCGAGCGAATCGGCGGGTTGAGCCTGCGAGGTTGGGGAGCGGCGCTCTTCGTGACGCTGATCTCGTTCGTGGCCGCGTACATTCTCTGGTATCGCGGGCTGCGGGTGCTGGCGCCGAGCCAGGCGGCGGTCTACATCTATTTCGTTCCCGTCTTCGGCTTACTGGCGGCCTGGCTGCTGCTCGGCGAGACGATCACTCCCTACTTGCTCCTCGGCGGGGCGACGATTCTGGCGGGAGTGATCCTGACCAACAGCGGGCAGCAGCCAGCCCCCATTGCAGAGATCGGACCGGAGGCTGCGCGAACGCCGACCGGTCCAGGGCGGCTGGCGGAGGAAGCCGGCAAGTAGGCGACTTGGCCGGGAGGCCGGGGTTCACCGCGTCTGGACGGCGGAGTCTTGGCCTTAGAGGCACGAGGGCATTGCCACAGCGCCGGGTGCTCCTGGAGGGCGGACCGGGTTCCGAGACGTTCAGGTAACGGGCAACTACACGGACACCGACGCCAACGACGACGACGAGGTGTTTGCCTTCTTTGCCACCGCGTAAGGGAATCCAGCCCCCGGACTAAGGGGAACCAGATCGCTTCGGGGTCACCGAAGCGCCGCTTGCGCCTCATTGGCGGTGTCCGGCCGAGTGCTGACGTCCCGGCCGAAGATTAGTGCATCTTGCACAACAACGTCCCGATGTCTTCGACACCCTGCACGATGATTGGTCCGCCTGGGTCGGCTAGGCTTCTTCCATCGTCCTGCGTCTGGATTGAGCAGCGGGCGTGCCGGCCGGTGGGTGCCGGGCGCGGGCCAGCGGCGGTCCTGATTGTCAAAAGGGGGCTTCGAGCATGGTGATTGATCTGGGTATCTCTCGGGAGACGATCCTCGGGACGGGGCCGAGCAAGGACGAGGTCCTGCGGCAGGTGGAGGAGCAGGGCGTCCGGTTCATCAACCTCCAGTTCACGGACGTGATGGGCATCGTCAAGAGCGTGACGATTCCTGCCAAGATCTTCGGCCACATCATCGACGGCGGGCAGTGGATCGACGGCTCCTCGATCGCCGGTTTCACGCGCATCGCCGAGTCCGACATGTACCTGATGCCGGACCTCTCAACCTTCGCCGTGGTGCCGTGGGAGCGGGGTGAGTTCACCACCGCGCGTGTCATCTGCTGGGTCTACAACCCGAACGGGGATCCCTTCCCCGGTGACCCGCGTGGCGTCCTCCTCCGCCAGTTGGAACGGCTGGGCAAGCTTGGGTACACCTACAAGACCGGGCCGGAGCTGGAGTTCTTCCTCTTCACCAAGGA